>CAXPUI010000387.1:0-15812 GCA_964220205.1 Candidatus Allofontibacter communis
CGTTGGTTATCCCGGCCTATAACCTCACCCAGCAGGACAGCTCTGCCATCGCCCAGCTGAGGATTCCAGGAACCGAACTGATGGCCCGCGTAAACCGTGGCAATAGGGTCGGATCCGTCGGCCAGCCTGTTGCCAGCCAGTATGGCGAGACCGTCTGGTGAGGCCAGCCAGTCAGCGTCCAGCCCGAGAAGTTCAGCGACCGGTCGGTTAACGCTGATCAGTGACGGCTTGGTGACAGGGTCGGGGGCCTGCCGGGCAAAGAACCGGTCCGGGAGCCTGGCATAGCTGTTATCAAACTGTATAGACACGTGTGGACTTTACCATAGCTGCTTGTTGAGTATGCTGATGATATGAATGTGATTTCACTGGGTGATGAAACGACCGTCAGACTGGCGATGTTTCTTCTCGTGTTCCTGGCATTGGCGATTACGGAGAGAATCTGGCCGTGTCGACAGCATGGATTGTGGGTACACCGCTGGTTGAATAACCTGTCATTGTCAGTGATCAACACCCTCTGCCTGCGCTTGCTCACGCCCTGGTCAGCAACCATGTTTGCCTTGTTGATCGTCGATGAAAGGGCATCAGTGGTGGCAATGCACGAGTGGCCTTTCTGGGCGTCGGTCATTGCCTTTGTCCTGTTATTTGATCTGACGATTTATATGCAGCATCGCCTGTTCCACATCATAGGCCCCTTGTGGCATTTCCATCGAGTCCACCATACGGATCTTGAATACGATGTAACGACGGGAATGAGGTTTCATCCAATCTCGATCATGATTTCAATGGCAATTAAACTGCTTCTCGTCCTGTTACTTGGTCCCCTGCCGGTTGCCGTGCTTATCGCCGAGGTTCTGCTGAATGCTACCTCCATGTTTAATCACAGTAACATCCGGCTGCCTCCACGACTGGAGAAAGCATTGCGCTATGTTATTGTCACTCCCGACATGCATCGTATTCACCATTCGACATTGACTGGCGAACACGGAGCGAACTTCGGGTTCAACTTCCCCTGGTGGGACAGGTTATTTGGCAGTTACCTGGAAAACCCATCTGTGTCGCACGCTGAAATGTCTATTGGTATCGATGGCTATGGGGTTGACTGGTCGGTGAGACTTGACCGGCTGCTATGGCAACCCATGCGGCGAGATGATGGCACCGAGCAGTAATAGCCAGTTCAAAACAGCGGATTAAAGAGGAATATAGTAGATGTTGATAAATGCGGAACCACTGTCCGATTTCGCCGGTCAGATTTTCATGGCGTTAGGTGCTTCGAGGGATCGTGCAGAGACAGTAGCTCGGCACCTGGTCGAAGCTAATCTTAAGGGCCATGACTCCCATGGTGTCGGGATGATTCCCAATTATGTCTACGGCGCAGAGAAGGGCTACCTTAATGTCAACCAGGATGCGGTGCTGGCCCAGGACTCCGGCGCGGTCATGCTGTTTGATAACAATTTTGGCTTCGGGCAAGTGGTGGGGCGGCAGTCCACTGAACTTGCGATAGAAAGGGCCCGATCCCATGGCATGGTGTGCGCAGGCGCAAGAAACAATTATCACCTTGGCAGGATCGGCACTTATGGTGAACTGGTCGCTGAAGCCGGGCTGGTTTCAGTTCATTTTGTGAATGTGGTGGGCCATCCTCCTTTTGTATCACCCTGGGGAGGGCGGGATAAACGTATGCAGACCAATCCGTTCTGCTGCGCCATTCCTACGGAAGGTGAGCCGATTATTCTCGATATGGCGACCAGTGCGATCGCGTATGGTAAAGCCAGGGTGGCGCGCATGAAGGGCATTGATGTCCCGCCGGGCTCGCTTTTTGATGCTGAAGGATTGCCGTCCGCTGACCCGGCAGTACTCGAGCAGGGCGGGTCACTGGCACCCTTCGGCATGCATAAGGGCTATGGATTGGCCCTTATCTGTGAATTGCTGGGCGGCGGTCTGGCCGGTGAATGGACCATGTCTGACGTCAGCAAGCAGAAAGACATGACCGTCAATCACATGCTGACATTTATCATTGAGCCTGACATTTTTGGAGGCGTGGCGAATTTCAGGCGGGAGGTGGAAGGCATGGCAGACTGGCTGCACGCCGCTGATCCTGCGCTTGGTGTCGATCGAGTGAGGTTACCGGGCGAACCGGAAAGAGAGTCAAAAGCTGAGCGCCTGGCTAACGGCATACCACTCGATGAGCAAAGCTGGAACGGAATCTGTGACGCTGCGCGACGCGCGGGTGTCGACGAAGCCGGTATCCCTGCCTGATCAGCGGTTCATATATTCGTCGATCGTATTGTGATAATGCTGGATCCTCGCCTCGTCATCACACAGCCACGCTTCCCCAAACCCGCGTGAATGCATACCACGCTGGACATCTCGAATGAGATGAATGTCCTGGTCCAGGGTAATCGTCATGGTTTTTTCGCCGGCGATAATAGCCTCCTGGTCAAATTCATCATGCTCGGGACGAATTGCGCCGTCCCCGCTCTGATCGAGGTTGAATGAAACATTTGCCCGGTTCTGCAGCGGGGGAAATTTGATTTTGGCGGTCTTCTTGATGTCCACATCCGGCAACATCCGGAGAGCGATTTTGTCCCAGTAGCATTTGTTCGGATCGCCGGCTCTCGGCCTTGAGCGCAGAATCCAGAATTCCTCCGGTTGCAGCACCAGCACCGCGTTTGGGAATATATTGTACTGGACGATATCGGACAGTTGTTCGTCAGTAAGCAGATCATAGTTGTAGCCGAGGGCAGGCCCCATTTCCCGCTTTCTGATCTGCACATCACGCCGGACGTCCTGGACCCGTCCCTTGTAATCGTCTTTGTTCATGCCGAGCACTTCCAGTTGAGCCCACTGGGTGGGTGGCACTTCTTCCGGGATGGGCAAGCGGGAATTGACGGTGAAGCCGTCGATCAGCACGCGTGTATGCCCGTACGGGAAATATTCTGCAGTGGATGTCGGGCAATCGAAGATCAATTCGTGTTGCGGGTGAATATGCTCAACATGGTAAAGCTCACCAAAATTGTCGAAGACAGCTTTCCAGTTGCATTCAAGTCGGCAGGTCTGATCTTCAACCAGGCGCATATCCTCTGGTCGGAAGGGATCAATCAGCGCCATGACAGGACCCAGGTAATCCTGCAGGGGGGGTGCCTCAGGGTCCATGCAGACCCAGACGAGACCGGCCCAGGTGTCGACGCGCAGGGCTTTCAGGCCTAGTTCTGACTTGGGTAGGCCTCGACTGAATCGTTCTTCGTCGGGTACGGTGGCGAGGCTTCCGTCGTTGTTGTAGACCCAGCCGTGGTAGGGACAAGTGTAAGCCGCCATATTGCCACGCTCGGTTAACATCACGCGTGCACCCCGATGCTGGCAGACGTTGAAAAAAGCGTGAAGGCTGCCATCCTCTGCCCTGGACACAATGATGGATTCCGGCTCGAGCTCAAATACGAAAAAGTCACCCGCTTCCTCGACATCCTGGACAACTCCGGCGACCAGCCATGTCCTGGCCCAGATCTTATCCCGGTCCCTCTGCAGGTAGTCATGGGAGATATAGCGTTCAGCGGTAATGGGTCGGAAGGTGACCGGTTCTGTCATGTTGCGCTCCTCAAAGTTTTGCCAGTTGGCCGCCGTCGATGGGGACATCGTGACCGTTTATGCCCTGCGCCTGATCGGAACACAGGAAGGCAACAGTTGCTGCTATGGTCTCTATAGGCGCCATCTGGCCAGTAGGGTTCAATTGCTGGATTTTTGTCGTCCTGTCAGCGTCCGGCAGGGCCATGCCCGGGCTGGTTGCCGGTGTCAGAGTTGGGCCGGGTGACACCGCGTTGATGCGAATGCCCGTTTGGGCGTAAGTGATCGCAGCCTGTCGGGTCAGTCCGATGACGCCGTGCTTTGCGGCGGTATATGCGATGCCAGAAGCCGTTGATCCCCGGTGGCCAATAATCGAAGCGTTGTTGACGACGACGCCATGGCTGTTGGTCTTCTGCATGGCCGTTATCTCATGTTTCATGCAATAGTAGACGCTGGTCAGGTTGGCTGCGATCACCTGGTTCCAGATGTCGGTAGCATGCTCCGCGAGCGGTTTCTCCCGGACAAAGATACCGGCATTGTTAAAGGCGAAGTTCAATTGACCAAATCTTGCCAGTGTCTCATCAATGGTGTTCTGGACCTGGGTCTCTTGAGTCATATCGGCTTGCAGCAGGAGAGCGGCACCTGCACCCGCATGGGTCAATTCAGCCTCCAGATCAGTCTCTTGCCTTGCAGTCCCCACGACTGTTGCACCGAGTCTGGCGAAGTGCATTGCCGTAGCGTAGCCAATCCCGGAGGTTGCTCCGGTGATGAGAATAACTTTGCTTTTCAGATCCATCATCTAATCGGGTCTTGTCCGTTCCAGTTTTCGGCGGCTTCTGCAATCATCGCAAATCTAGCCTGAGTCTGAGGGTTCTGGGTGATGACTTCCAGCATGCAGCCCATCAGCGGCCTGGTATCGAAGTAAGCGAAATTGTTGTCCCTGATGCAACCTGCGTTCGCGGTCGGATAACCCAGGCTTTCGAAGTAGCGCTGGTCAGCGGCAAAATCCAGCGTCCACACGCACATGTGATGGAAGCCCTCTGACCCCTGTGGAACACTATCGCGATAAGCACACTCTTCGGTCATGGGCTCGATGAGCTCTATCTGCACGGGACCTGCCTGGGCTATCGCAACCTTCATGGCAAGATCGGCGGGCTGGCCCCTATAGGTGACCTGGGAGAAGGTGCCTTCCCGGTATTCATTCAGGAAAAATGGCCCAACTCCCAATTCCTTCACCCATTTCAGGCAGGCAACTTCGATATCGTTAACAACCCAGGCATTCTGAAAAATCGTCCGATCTGTCGGTTTGTTCAATCCTCGTCTCCTGCATCCTGTGTGGTCACAGTGTAGGAAAGTTCGAGGGCCGATGACAATCTACGTTATAGTGGCCAGCACCGCTTTGGGGAAGGCTGTTAATGACCTACACGCTTGAGCAACTCTCAGACCTTGAGTCCATTCGGGAGGTGGCCCGCCGCTACTGTCGTGGTGTTGATCGCCTTGATCTGGAAGAAATGAAGTCAGCTTACTGGCCGGATGCGACGGACGACCATGGGACGTTTGTCGGCAATGCCTGGGAATTCGCGGAGCACTGCATGGTCGGTCATCTGCGCTGGCGATCGACGGCTCATTGTATTTTTAACCATACGATAGAACTTGAAGCTGACGGCCTCCATGCCAGGGGGGAGATATATAACGTCAGTTACCTGTTTCAGAAGGATGCGGATGTTCTTGATACCTGGCACGGCCGTTACCTGGATTTCTATGAAAGACGGGATCACGAGTGGCGGATACTGGAAAGGGTCTGCGTCCATGAGCATACCTCTTCTCGGCCTGTGGACCCGATGCAGATCAATGTCGAGAAGTTTCGGCAGGGTCACTTTGACCGCCCGGGCAGTGGTAGACCGATTGGCCCTTAGACTACTGCTGCTGGTTCTTTTCTGCCCGGGGGTACAGGCGGTAACGCCGATGCAGGCGCTGGACCTGCTGGAAATGCGGGAGCTGGCTGCCAGTTATAGCGAAGACCAGGTAGACCGACTTCTGGGGGACCAGAGTCTTCACCGGTCAGTACCTGAGCGTCGTGCCCTGGCGGCGCTGGTCTCACTGGGTGTGCTGGCTCCGTCAGATTGCAGTGACCCGATCAGGGTGGAGTCGAAGGTCAACGCTTACCTGCATGTGGCTGTCGGGAAACACCCGGCCCGGGTTGGTCGACTTGGGGATGTCGGTCTGCCGCTCGCTTTGGACCGGGACTGGCGGCATGATCTGCTCGCAGACGGGAGCCTCGTGGATGCACTGGCCAGCAGGCTGGCGTCGGGGGTGATCACGGGTTACGACGTTCGTGAACGCGGTGTCTATGAGGGTTTTCCCTCTGGCGAGACGTTCATTTACTCTCACTCAAGCCTCAGGCATCTCAGGCAACTTTTGGCGTTGCTGGTGGCTGAGGACCTCTCCGCCTGGGTCTATGCCACGCCCAAGGTGGCAGCGTTTCTCTATCGAGATGATTGGGGTGGCGCTAGTGACAAGATCAGAACGCTGGGCTCAGGGATCCGGGTGCTCGAAGACAAGGAAGTAGCGGTCTTGTTTCACTTCGACTCCGCTCTGGATCGGAACAGGTTTCACGAGCTTGTGCTGGCCCATGCCAAGCGCGATGCTCAGACGGAGGCAGGGTTACTTGCGGACGCCTGGTGGCAGCCCTTCTATTATACCGACGCGCCGCTGGAGGGCTTCGAGCCTATTTCGCTGGTGATTCTCGCGGGCGGTAATCTGGAAGCGACACTGACCGTCCCGCTCGACAGGACTGCGCTGGTCGTTGAGGCTTTTTCCGATGCGGGATTTCAGCAACGGGTCCAGCAGGTCTGGGTCAATCCGGCCTTTCACCGGTTCCTGCTTGGTGACTTCAAGTGATCAGGGTGTATTACCCCAACCATCGATAAAGGTCTTCTCCTCAGCGGGGATCCGCCTGACAGGCCCAAACTTCCCCATGGGCCAGCCGATAGGCATGGTGACAACAACACCAAAGCTATCGGGTATGTCGAAATAGGCGTGAAGTTCATCTTCAAACACCTGGTGCATCGTCGTCAGTGCTGCGCCTAATCCGACTGCTCGACACGCCAGCAGGATGTTCTGTACACAGGGATAGACCGCGCCGAAATTGGGCGGTGCCAGGCCGACCCGCTCTTCCTCCGGAACTTTGAAGGGCCAGTCGCGCTCCCCGCAGATCAGGAGCAGGTAGGGAAACTCATGCATGTGATCCATTTGGTAGAAAAGTGCCCGGGAGTCAGGGTGCAGTTTCTCCCGGGGGATTTCGTGTCGATTGGCTGCTGCAGGAAATCTTGATTCGATGGCAGCGGTGTAGTGTTCGCTGAACCACTTTTTCTTTTCCGAATCCGCCACCAGGACAAATTTCCAGGGCTGCTTGTTCTGACCTGATGCTGCCTTAACCCCCGCATTCAGAACCTTCCAGATGAGTTCCATAGGCACGGGGTCAGGTTTCAGGCGGCGCATGGCGCGAACGTTCCCGACAAGATCGAAGAAAGACAGGTCCTCATTCATGACGCCAGTCCTCGGGCTTTCCTGCCTTCGTAGTGTTTGTCCAAGAGCCTTTTCGGGTGCATACCGTCAACATAACCCATAAAACCGGGTGAGCGAACGCTGTAACCGAGGAGTGACTGCACTTTGGGAGACAGTGCCGCTGCCTTCTCCGGCGGGACACTTAACACCATGTTCTCGATCTGTCGAAGCCACGGCTGACAGTATTGCGGAGTAATCGCAAGGCGCTCCTTATCTGAGTGATTTGCGCCGCCTCGGTGCACCAGCGAGCCGGTAAACACCAGGGCCGAACCTGCAGGCATGGTGATCTTGATGGCATTCTCCGGGGTGGGCACTTCGTGCACAAATCGATGGCTGCCCGGGATGATCTCGGTAGCGCCGTTTTGTTGGGTGAACTCATCCAGGTTCCAGATGACGCTGATGCCATGGTTAACACCGGTAACAGCGAACGCCCCGCCATTGTTGTCCTGGTGAAAGGGCTGGGGTGTTTCCCCGGGGTGCACGTTAATGGCGAGGTTGGCGGAGAGCAGGTAGTCTGGTTCCAGCATCTCATCGACTATCGCCAGTATCTCGGGATGCTCTACCAGCAGGGCAAAGTCTTGATGCTTCGCCAGCAGCGCGTAGACCCGTTCGCTCTTCTCGCCTTCAAAATTATTACGCCCCATGAACTGCCCCTGCAGCCAGGGTTGAAGGGCAGATTTGAGACGGTTGATGTCATCATCAGTCAACAGGCTTTCAACAACGGTATAGCCCTGTTCTCTGATGGCGCTAATGTGGTCTGATGTATTCATGATGCCAAGAATACTGCAAACTTTCCCTCATGACTGACTTTTCGTTCAACGAAGATGAGCTGGCCTTCTATCGTGAGCATGGTTTCCTGGTTCGCGAGGAAGTGTTTTCTGCGCTCGAGGTAGCGCGTCTGCAAGCCAGCGTGGAGACGGCCGTCCAGTCTGCCTACGACCAGACCGGGGGCGGTCGCCGCTACGTCCTTGATGGCAAGCGTTTTGTTGATGTGGGCTCTATGACGGTGCAGTTCGAACACACCCCAGGTTCCGAGACGATTCGGGTGATCGAGCCCGTGCAGCATCTGCATGAAGACCTGGAGAATCTGGTTACGGATGAGCGAATCGTTGAGCCCATCAGATCGATCCTGGGTGGCGACATCAGTGTCTGGACCAACAAGTTGAATCTCAAGCGAGGCCATGAAGGATCTGGGTTCGGCTGGCACCAGGATTCACCCTACTGGATTCATGACAGTGACCATGTTGATCAGCTGCCCAATGTTTACTTGGCTTTCGATGATGCCACGGAAGCCAATGGCTGCCTGCGGGTTATCGATCGCAGCCACCGCCAGGGCTGCCTGCCCGGTACCGCTGACGGCAGCCAGCTTGGTGGTTTCTTTACCGACCCCAGCTGTTTTGATGAGCATGATGCCGTATCGTTGCCCCTGACCGCAGGATCCATGGTGTTTTTCGACGCCCATACTGTTCATGGCTCGAACCCTAACCGGACTCGCTATCCGCGTCGTGCCATCGTCATGACCTATCAACCGGCGGGTTACCCGATGTTGAAAACGGGTGAAATCAGGAATATTGATTGCTGATAAGCTATTGAGTGCAGCATTGTTTTGACAGGAGAAAGCATTGAGCAATTGGATCAAACCTGGCCATACAGCAGTGATCACCGGCGGCGCCAGTGGTATCGGTTATGCGGCAGCGCAACGATTCCTCGAAATGGGGATGAACGTGTTTATTGCTGATATCAGTGAGGATGCCATGCAGTCGGCATTGGAAAACCTGCCGCATGACGGTGGCGAACTGGCTGGTGCTCTGTGTGACGTGGCCGACTATGAACAGGTGGAAAAGCTCAGGGATACCGCTTATTCAACGTTCGGTGATATTCATTGTGTGATGAATAATGCCGGTGCCGCACTGGGTCGGGCTAAGCCCTGGGAGGACCTGGCAGCCTGGAAAAAACAGATAGATATCAACCTCTGGGGGATTATCCATGGCTGCCAGGCTTTTCTGCCCGCTATGCTGGAATCTGGCCATGCCGGTGCGGTGATCAACACGGGGTCCAAACAGGGTATCACTAATCCGCCGGGTGGTTTTGCTTACAACTTGTCCAAGGCCGGTGTCATCAATTACACCGAGAGCCTCGCTCATGCGCTCAGGGAAACTGAAGGCTGCCAGGTCGCTGCGCACCTGCTGGTCCCAGGCTTTACTTATTCGGGCATGATTGCTCGATTCATCCCGGAGCAGCCTGCGGGAGCCTGGTCCTGTAACCAGGTGATCGATCATCTGCTAGCAGGATTGCAGCGGGATGATTTTTATATCATGTGTCCGGATAACGATACGCCGCCCGAGTTGGATGCCAGGCGCATCCAGTGGAGTGCTGATGACCTTATTGAGAACCGTCCTGCCTTATCCCGGTGGCACCCTGATTTTTCCGGTGCCTATGCAGCCTTCGTTGCAGATCCGGATTAGGAGGCGAGGGCGGGCCGAGAAATTGTGGCCCAAATGTCTTACCCTTGGACACAGGGAATTTGGTGACGGAAAAAAAGCGGAGAAAAACGATGGCTAAACAGGACCTAACCCCAATTAACGATCAGCTGGCAGATATCATCGTCCGAGCGGACGAACCCTGGATAGAAACTGAACCTGGGATGGCCTGGATGAAAGTGCTTTGGACAGGGCCGGAGACGGGTCGATGGGTAGCGCTGTTTCGCTGGTCGGCGGGTTATACCGCCTCGCCCCATAAGCATCTGTCAGATGCTCATACCTACGTGCTCAAGGGCAAATTGCAGGTCCGTGATGGCATCCTCAACGCTGGAGATTATGACTACGAACCCAATGGTGTGCTGCATGATGCAACCGTGGCGCTCGAAGATACTGAATATCTCTTTGTCTGCGAAGGCCCAATCATTTTCTTCGATGACGATGGCTTAACGAACTACATGGGCTGGGAAGAACTGACCCGCCTGCGTGATGCTGCTAAGGCGAGCCAGTCAGCTGCCTAGAATCAGGTCGCGGAGCCCCGAGGAGGACAGGATTTCAATCCAGTAGCCGTCTGGGTCCTGAATGAAGGCAAGCCCTTTCATATTGCCTTCATCGGGGCGTTTTACGTACTTGACGCCCAGATCGTCGAAGCGATGACAGGCGGCATAGACATCGGGAACCGAGATACCGATATGGCCAAAGCCGCGAGGCTCATCATTGCCATTGTGGTAAATCGTACCTGATTCTTTTTCGGTCCCATGGTTATGGGTCAGTTCGAGCAGAGCAGGCTGTTCGAACAGCCACTTGGCCCGAGCAGCTCGGTCCGTCGGTATCTCGCTGGTAGGGTAGCCCATGAAATAGAGGCTGAACGACATCTCGGGGAAGTCGAACTTGTCGATCAAAGTCATGCCGAGGGTGTCGCGGTAAAACGCCACGGAGACCTCGGGGTCCCTGATTCGCAGCATGGTCTGGTTCATTACGTACTGGCTGGTGGCGGACATGTGGCTTCCTTATCGTTTACAGGTTACGTCGAAATAAAGCATGG
This sequence comes from Candidatus Allofontibacter communis, assembly GCA_964220205.1. GTDB lineage: Bacteria > Pseudomonadota > Gammaproteobacteria > Pseudomonadales > Azotimanducaceae > UBA9659. The sequence goes on from CAXPUI010000387.1 coordinate 10,645, forward strand.
ACATGTTCCCAGTGGCGTTCGGCAGCTTCCCGGTTGTAACGCTCACCGCCGGGAGGGGCGAAGCCATGCAGGGCGCCAGCCATGAAGTCAATGCGGTAGTTCACGCCTGCGGCAGACATGGCAGCGTCCATGATCTCCCTTTCCTCTTCCGTAGCTGTTGGGTCGTCGTCGGCCCAGGCGAGATAAACCTCTGCCTGAATCTGATCTATATCCAGGTGCGGTGAATCGTCCTTATCGGTTACGACCCAGGCTCCGTGGACAGACGCGATTGCGGCGACCTTGTCTGGCATGCGCTGGGCCAAACCGAGAACAAGTGGGCCACTCATGCAGAAACCAACGGCGCCTATCTTGCCATCGGTGTCAGCCATCTTGTTATCGGCTGCGTGCGCCAGCAGAGCCTCAGCATCTACCATCATGCGATCCCGGGTCACGCCCTGCATGAGTTCGCGGCGCTGATGCATCTCTGCGTCGCTGGTGCCAAATTCCTTGTAAGGACTATCCCGGTAGTAGAGGAAAGGCATAAGCACATAATAGCCGGCGGAAGCCAGTCTCGATGCCATGTCCTTGAGTGCTGGACGAATACTTGGAGCGTCCATCAGGTAGAAAACCACGGGGTAGGGTCCGCCTTCTTCAGGATGATACTCGAAGGTTGTCATGCTGCCCTCTGGAGTCTTTATCTCAATCTGGCGTTCGATCATGTCTGCCTCTTGTTCTTGCTCATGTTGGGTTCAAGGATACCATGGTGCTTCCTTCAGCAAGCGGAACTTTGGCGTGATCCTTGTTGTCGATGAGACACTATCGCAGGGCCCTGGTCCGGGCATACCCGTCGGGTAAACTTGCCCGGCAAACACGTCGGGGAGAGGTTCAGACTATCCGCTGTTCACGGAACGATGAAATTTCTGCGTGGTTGAAACCCAGTTCGATCAGAATTTCTTCGGTGTGTTCGCCGAGCGTGGGTGGTGGGCGGGAAGCGTCATGGGGCAGTTTGCTGAATTCAATGGGTAACCTCGGGAGGGGAAACCTGCCGATTCCCGGGTATTCCACCGGTTCAAGATAGTTCATCGCGTCAACCTGGGGATGGGCCAGGGTTTCCCTGGGAGAGAGCACCTCTCCACAGGGAATGCGCGCAGATTCAAGTGCGGCAATGACTTCGGCTGTGGTCCTTTCTATTGTCCATGCCTGCATGCGTTCACTGATGAGTTCGCTGTGTTCGCCCCGACTGGCATCAGTGGCGAATCGCTCGTCGTTCAACCACATTGTTTCGCCCATGAGGTTAGCCCAGCGCTCGAAGAGAGGCTGGCCAACAGCACTCACCAGTATCCAGCCATCGCGAGTCCTGAAGGTGTCAGATGGCGCGGCGGTCTGGCCTCGGTTACCACTGGCCTGCCTGTTAATGTGAGTCATGGCTTCTTCAATCAGGGCGGCTCCTCCGACAGTCAGAGCCGAGGCAAGTAGCGCGCCCTGTACTTCCTGGCCTTCTCCCGTCGCATGACGATGCATGAGAGCGCTGAGAATAGCGATGGTGTTAAGAGCACCGGTGGTGAAGTCGACATACGGATTAAAGCTTCGGGTTGGTTGATCAGCGGGTCCTGTCATGTGCATATTGCCGGACATCGCCTGGGCAACACCATCAAAACCGACCTTGTCCAGATAAGGTCCGCCGGCGCCGAAAGCGCTGCTGCTGGCGAGGATGATGTCAGGCTTTATGCTGCTCAGTGATTCGTAGTCAATGCCGATGTCCCTGAGCCCTGACTGAGGTAGATTGGCAATAACGACATCAGATCCGCTGACAAGCCGTTGCAGGATCTCGCGGGCGCCCTGCTTCTTGGGGTTGATGGTGAGGCCCCGCTTGTTGCGATTCAGATGAAGAAAGTTTGCACCCACCTCCCCGGCGGGGTCCCCGGGGTGACCCGGCGTTGTAACACGATCTTCGCTGCCGGCGACCTTCTCGATCCGGAGGACATCAGCACCCAGGTCGCCGAGCAGAGCGCCACAGAACGGGCCTGCAATGTATCGACCGAAATCCAGGACCCTTATACCGTTAAGTATCTCCACGAATTGACCCATGCTGCTAAGGATTTCCCGCTGTATAGCACAAAATCAACCACGCTGCTGTTGCCCCTGGGCAGCTTGATCTTTTGCTGGAAGTTCGAGAACCTCGTTCGTTTGGACCTGTGGAAACCCCTATGCAACCACTCATACTCTATGGTGTACCTTTCTCGCAGCCGGTGCGGGCGGTCATGTGGCTCATGCTCTATAAGCGCCTGCCCTTTGAGATCGTCATGATTAACCCTGGTTCGAAGGGCGATAATGGTTCTCGCCATCCGAATTATCTGGCCAAGAACCCAGGCGGTACCATTCCGACTATTGAAGAACCGGATACAGGATTTACCCTGGGCGAAGCTCACGCCATCATGACTTACCTGTCGCGAGTCCATGACTGGACCGATGTCTACCCGGAAGATCAGCGTCTGCGCGCTCGTGTTGATCAGTACCTGCATTATCACCACAGGAATGTTCGCGAGACTTCCCTGGGGCTGGTAGCACCCAAGATCAGGAAAGATCTCGATATTCCGGAGATCATCCAGGAGGGAGCGAGGCGAACGGTGACCAACGCCCTGCGGACCCTGGAAGACTATTTTCTGGCCGACAATCGTTTCCTCATCGGTGATGCCCTGACCTTGGCGGACTTTGCGGCCTACTCGGAACTGGGCCAGGCTCAGCCTCAGTTCACTAATGTTTATGATCTGTCAGCGTTCCCGAACGTTCAGCGGTGGATGGGAGAGATGACCAAGGTGCCTTACCATGATGAAGTGCATGTGGCTCTGTCCGAAATGGGGGACATCAGCCAGGAAGCGCCGGATAAGGACACCATCGTCGGTGCCAACAAGGCAGCGTTCAAGGCGTTGAGTACCGCGATCGCAGCGATCAGTCATTGAGCGCAGTCCTGGACAACGCTGCGTTGCGCCCGAATGTACTCTTCATTACCGCAGACCAGTGGCGAGGTGATTGCTTATCCAGCCTGAATCATCCGATTGTCCGTACTCCTCACCTTGATGCGCTGGCAGCGGAGGCAGTCCAGTTCAGGAAACACTTTGCCAATGCTGTACCCTGCGGGCCGAGCAGGGCCAGCCTGCATACCGGCCTGTATTTGCATAATCATCGCTCGGGTACAAACGGGACGCCGCTTGATGGCCGTTTCAACAACTGGGCACTTGAACTGCGCGGGCTGGGGTATGACCCGGTACTGTTCGGTTACACGCATACCTCTGTGGATCCAAGGGGTATCGATTCTGCACATCCGGGTTTACGTAATGATGAGGGTCCCTTGCCGGGTATCAGGCCGGTCATCGATATGGGCACCCTGTGTCCGGACTGGCGAGCTTATCTGCAAGAACAGGGCTATGAGCTGCCTGCGGTCGATGGGGCAACCTATTCGATGCGCGCGCCGGGCGAGGATTTGGCTTCCACGCCATCGCCGTTGGCGATTAGCGCTGAGCACTCGGATACGCACTTCCTGGTCGATCGGGTCCTCAATCATATTGCCGCGAGTGACGAACCCTGGTGTGTGCACCTGTCATTACGGGCGCCGCATCCTCCGTGGGTTGCGCCGTCACCCTATCACGAGCGCTATGCGATTGATGACCTGCCGCAGCCTGTGGGCAGAGAGTCCCTCGCAGCGGAGCAGTCACTTCATCCCTGGTTGCAGGAGCATCTTGCAAACGGCCGTAATCAGCGACACGTCGATGAGGTTCGGCACAGGAAACTGCAGGCCAGCTATTACGGGTTGATGAGTGAAGTCGATGACAATATGGGTCGTCTCATCGCGACGCTGAAGGAGCGAGGGGAGTGGGACGATACGATTTTAATTTTCACCAGTGATCATGGTGAGCAGATGGGCGACCACTGGCTCTACGGTAAAGCGGGTTTTTTCGATCAGTCATTCCATATTCCGTTGATCATAGCTTGCCCTGGAGTCAAGCCTGCTGTTTGCGACGAGTTCACGGAGCACGTCGATATATTTCCGACGCTGATGGATCTGCTCGGCGTGGAGGTACCTCGACAGTGCGATGGGCAATCGTTGCAGGGTGCACTCACCGGCCATGGTCTGCACAACTGGCGATCAGCGGCATGCTATGAGTATGACTTCCGGCACTCACCGGCTGAGAATGTCCTCGGGCTTGATATGGAAGAAGCCTGCCTGAATGTTGTCAGGGATGACAACTACAAATACGTGCACTTTGCCGACCTGCCGGCCTTACTGTTCGATCTTGATGCTGATCCGGAAGAATTGACTGACATTGCCGCAGAGCGACCCGACATCGTTGCCCGGTATGCGCAGCGACTGTTGAGCTGGCGGATGAAAACAACCGATAAAACCCTGTCGCATCTGCAGATCAGCAGGGAACATGGCCTTCGTGATTTGTCCAAGAATTCATCCCGCTAGAGAGTCATGGTCCAGTTGTCTCGGAAACGTCACGACCTGTCGGCGGTAATCGAGGCAGACCTTTTGCTTTTCCTTTTGTCTTTCCTCTTGTCTTTCGGAATTTGCCGTCACCCGCTTCAGTGATTGTATCGGATGAGTTCATCCAGGCTGGTGTATCGAGTAAGCCTGGCCAGCCCACGTCGGTTATCTTCTACCAGCATCAGGGCGCCGTCAGGAAGCAGCGCGATGCCCTCAACCTGCTGGTGCAGCTTGTTGTTCAATGTGATGACTTCGCTCTCGAGGTTGCCGCGATCAATCTTCACCAGGTAGTTCTCGAAGACAACAAAATAGTGAGTGTCCGTGGCTTCAAACGCCGTGGCTGCCACCTGGTTGATCCCTGCTACCGAGTTCCTGTCGAGCACCAGAAACTCGCTGACGGCCTCTGTCTCGATATCGAAAGCAAACACTCTCAACTGATACTGGTCTTGTTCGACTTTTAAGTTTTTGCAGGGCATCAGGAGTTTGCCATCGAGGTTATAGAGGCCTTCAAATTCACACACCGCTTGCAGTCCGGTTGCTATGCGCCGAGCGCCAACTACCTGGTGATTCTCCCTCGCTGAAAAGTCACTGACCTCGAATAATTGACTATCGGAGGTGATGAGAAACAGCGAATCCTGGTGCACCGCAATGCCTTCAAAGTCTTCCCCAACCGGCGGCCAGCTGATGGACGCGACTTTTAGAA
>CAXPUI010000388.1:0-3625 GCA_964220205.1 Candidatus Allofontibacter communis
CTGGTCGGCCTGGGGGCCCTTGTCACTGCTGATCACGACGAAGGAGACACGCTCCCCCTCATGGATAGCCTTGCGTCCTGACCCCTTGATATTGTTGAAGTGCACGAAGATATCTTCGCCCTGGTCACGGGTAATGAAGCCGTAACCCTTGCGGGAGTTGAACCATTTGACTGTCCCGTCTTCGCGGTCGTCTCCTGACGCGGCGGTTTCTCCCGCGAAAAATGTTCCGGAAACCGCGACGGCAATAAAGATCAGCAGTTCGGTGAGATCAGCCGCTGAAAGTGGTAGTTGGAGGCCATCATGGAGAAAAAACTGGTTGAACTCGTAGCCGATGAGACCCACCGGGATAGCGATGATGAGATGTTTTATTGTAGGCATGATACGTCACAAGATTGATACAAGCCGGCCATTATAACGAATCGAGGATTGCGCGATAGCGCCTGACCGTTTCTGTCATCCCCAGCCACAACGCGTCGGTAACAATTGCGTGGCCGATTGATACCTCAAGGACGCTGGGTACGTCCCGGCAGAATCTCGCGAGATTATCTTGATTCAGGTCGTGACCCGCGTTGATCCCCAGGCCGAGCGACTCGGCATGTTCTCCTGCACCAACGAAAGCGTCGAGGATGGTTTCACAAGCCGTTTCGCCATAATGTTCGGCATAAGGCCCTGTATAGAATTCAATGCGATCGGTGCCGAGATGTTGTGCAAGTGTGATCTGCTCCAGGTCCGGATCCATAAAGCAGCTGACCCGGATGTTCTGTTGCTTGAGGGTCTCCACAATTGGTTTCAGTCGATTCGATTCACCGGTCAGGTTCCAGCCGTGATCGGAGGTGAGTTGTGAGGGATCATCCGGTACCAGAGTACACTGATCAGGCCGGACATCGGCAACCAGTTGCATAAATCCCGGAAAGCCGTTCTCTTCCGCATCTGCGTACGGATTCCCTTCGATATTGAATTCGATGTCTGAGTACGCTGGTCCGGCCAGTAATTCGGCAAGGTCGTAGACGTCGGAAGGACGTATGTGTCGCATATCCGGCCTGGGGTGTACGGTAATGCCCTGTGCACCAGCTTCAATGACTGTCACTGCAGCATCAACGACGCTGGGGATGGTCGTGTCCCGGGAGTTGCGAATCAAGGCGACCTTGTTCAGGTTTACGGACAGTTTTGTGGTCATCCCCAGCCTCCTCGATGCCGCCGGTGGTAAATGCGTCTGCCAACCCACAGGCCCAAGAGCAGGCCCAGCATGATAGTGGCCGCACCGTACATGAACCATTGTTGCGACTCTTTGTTCTGCAAATCCTGGTTAGTTACCGTCAGATGGTTGAGTTTGTCTGTCATCGTTCGTTCATTGCCTTTCAGGCGGGCGTTTTCCTCATCAACACTGATCGTGTTCGCGGCAAGGTTCGTGATGTCTTCAAGCTGCTTGGAGAGTTGTTGTCGTGAATCATTCAGGGTTGAGATTTCTGACGACATGGTCTCGTTGGCTTCGCGAAGATCGCGCAATCTCAGCAGAGTCTGTTGATGCTCTGCCTGAAGACTGCTCAACTCGGCGCTGATGCCCTCCAGCCGTTGTTGGGCTATGGGCTCTGTAACCAGATACTGGCTTTGCAGCCAGCCTTCAAGTCCACCCTCTGTGCGCACCCGAGAGTATCCCGTGTCCTCATTTATTTCCAGCCGCTCCAGTTGTAAACCGCTCTGGAGGCCACGGTGGAGGATTCGATGTTCTGTGGACTGGCCGCCTCGCAAGGGGACATACAGGGTATCTCTGACATAGACCGTGTCGGCCGCAAGCCGTGCGGAATCGGCCAGCAGCAGGACAAGCAGCAGGCAGCGAGTCACGGCAGGGCTTGCTTGACGGGTTTGACACTGACCCGGGCGTAAACGCCTGCAGCGACGTAGGGGTCCGAGTCCGCCCAGGCCTGAGCGTCTGCCAGATTGTCAAACTCGGCGATGATCAGGCTGCCCGTGAAGCCTGCTTCACCCGGATCATCGTCATCAACCGCTGGATGTGGACCGGCGAAAATGAGCCGTCCTTCATCGACCAGCTGGCTGGCACGTTCCAGATGCGCCGGACGCGCCTTCTGGCGAAGCTCGAGGCTGTTGGCAACATCTTCGGCAATGATGGCGTATAGCATGGTGTTCTACTCCGATGAATTAGCCGCGTCTTCGTCAAGGTCTTCCAGGTAACCCGAGCGGTAGAGGTATATTAATGTGATAACCATGTAAGTCATGCTGATGCCGATACCACCGACCAGCTTGTAGGTGACCCAGAAATCAGTACTGAACCAGTAGGCGACGACAAGATTCAGGGCCCCTGCGATAAAGAAACCGAGAGACCAGCCATAGTTCAGGACTCGCCAGGCCTGATCCGGTATTGGCAGGACTTCGCCCAGCAGTTTCTTCAGGAGATTATCCCGCATCAGGAATTGGCTAAGGAGCAGAGCAATGCAGAATAACCAGTTGACAATGGTCGGTTTCCACTTGATGAAGAGGTCGTTCTGAAAGATCAGGGTGGCTGCGCCGGCCAGCATGGCAACCCAGAAGATCATCTGGGTGCGTTTGCTAACTGCCTTGTCGGCACCGTATTCAACACCGACCTGAACGCAGATCGCAGCCATGAGGACACCGGTCGCAAGGTAGATATCTTTTGAATAGAAGTAGACTGCCACAAATGCGGCAATCGGAATAAACTCAATTAACTGTCGCATGGTTTTATTATACCACGCTAAGATGCGCGCATCATGAGCCAGTTCTTCCGAATTCACCCGGTGAACCCACAAACCAGGTTGATTCACCAGGCTGTTGAGATTCTCCGCAAGGGTGGTGTGATTGTCTACCCGACTGACTCGGCCTATGCGCTGGGGTGTCCCATCGGTGACAAGAAAGCGATTGAGCGTATACGAGCGATCCGGCGACTCGACCAGGATCATCATTTTGCACTGGTCTGTCGTGATTTGTCAGAACTCGGTCTCTATGCCAGGGTGACGAACTCTGCTTATCGGCTGATCCGAACGGCAAGCCCGGGCGCCTATACCTTTGTATTGCCAGCGACCCGTGAGGTGCCGCGTCGTCTTGTAGATACAAAACGAAAGACCATTGGCCTCAGGGTCCCGGATAATGAAATTTGTCGGGCCCTGCTGGGCGAGATGGGTGAACCGATCATGAGCACAACGCTTATACTGCCGGGTGATGAGTACCCTCTGACTGACCCCCTTGAGATTCGGGATCTTATGGAGCATCAGGTTGATCTCGTCATCGACGGTGGCTACTGCGGCCTGGAGTCGACGACAGTGGTCAGTTTTGAAGAAGACGTACCGACCATCATTCGAGAAGGCATGGGGAACGTCTCGCTTTTCAGCTGAAGGCTCTTTATAGCTGAAGGCTCTTTATCGCTGGAGGCTCTAAAAACCGACGACACTCCTGCCTCTCAGGGGTATAATGGCCCCAAAGTTTTCCGTCGAATCGCCTTGAAAATTAGTACCTGGTCCGCGCAGTCCGCGAACGATTTTGAAATCCCCCAACACCGAATAGGTCCGGTGTCACCATGAGTCAGATCGAAGCACAAAAACGTGTGTTGAGTGGCATGCGCCCCACCGGTCGGTTGCATCTCGGTCACTATCAC
>CAXPUI010000389.1:0-4293 GCA_964220205.1 Candidatus Allofontibacter communis
TGGCAGGTTGTCGAGAATCTTGCAGGCTCGTTCCCGGATAATAGGTTCCAGTTTGGCGAGATTGGTAGGCGCAACGACCCCGGTAACAGACATGCGCTGTGCATCATGCTTGGGCGGATCCATCGAAATGAAGCTTTCTGTATTGAAGTCCTCAGGCGGATCCATGAGAGTAATGCTACCCTCTGACGAGAAGACATCGGTATTCTTCTCTATCTCCATAATGTCATTGAAGCGAGTAATGGACCAGAACGGGCCGCAATGACTTTCTTTGCAATAGTGCACGGGTGCTTCTGCGCGCAGTCGATCGAAATAGCCCCAGTGCTCATCATTCATGAACAAAGCGGGATCAGCGACATTAATATCCGCCAGTGGTATGGCATAGGGATCATTGGATTGTTGCAGGGCTTCGCTCATGATTGGTTCCTGGCGTTATTTAATATTGAAACTCCGGCAGATTGACGACGATACCGTCCAGTTCGTCACTCATTTTGATCTGACATGACAGGCGGGATTCCGCAGTTCGATCAGGATTCAGATCGAGCATCGACTCCTCCTGGTCAGAGCGGGGCTCGAGCTTGGCCTGCCAATCGGCGTCGATCAGAACGTGACACGTGGCGCAAGAGCACTCGCCGCCGCAGTCCGCGTCGATCCCTGGTACCAGGTTGCCGGTGGCTGCCGCCATGATGGATTCGCCGTTGGCTGTATCAACAACGTGTTCTGTGCCGTTGAATTCAATGAATTTGACTTGTGGCATGGGTAATTCTCCTCAGTTGTATCGCACCCAAAGCGCGCTAGTTTAGCAAAGATTTCAGTTCGAATTCAGGGTTTGCCAGATCCTCGGTGTTGACCTGTTTGCCATAGAGTTGCTTGCATACCATGAATTCTCGAGGGCTGTTGATAGCATCGACGGCGACCACTTTACCTGAACTGAGGTAAAAGACGGCAAATTCGTTTGTGGACGGATCGCCTCTGGTGACCGCTGTATCGCCATCGCTGGAAAACCCGACCATCTGTAATTTCAATTCGTATTGATCACTCCAGAACCAGGGAATAGCGGCATAGGTTTTGTCGCCACCCAGCATGTTGCTGCTGGCAACACGCGCCTGTTCCATGGCGTTCGGCACCGATTCAAGTCTCAGCCTACGGTCCAGGATCGGATTTGGATGGTTGGTACAGTCTCCCGCGGCGTAGATATCCGGATGGGAGGTCCGGCAGTGATCATCCACGGTTATACCGTTTTCACAGTCGAGGCCTGCGGCCTCTGCCAATTCAACATTCGGAATGATGCCAATACCGACGATTACCAGCTCGGCGGAAATCTCTTCGTCACCGCAAATGACTGAGGTGACCCGGCCCTCACCACCAAAACCACTTACCCGGGTACCCGTCCGTATCTCGACGCCTCTTGAACTGTGCAGTTCGTGATAGAACGCGCTCATCTCGGGTGTCGTAACCCGCTGCAGAATACGGTCTTCCATTTCGAGGACCGTGACCTGCAGTCCGAGCTTGTTAGCGACAGCGGCGACCTCAAGACCAATATAGCCGCCACCGACAATGCAGATGCGTTCTGCAGTGGCCATCGACGCGCGAATACCGTCGACGTCATCAATTGTTCTCAGATAGTGAATGCCGGCTAGGTCGCTACCCTCAATATTCAGGATGCGCGGTCGAGAGCCTGTTGCGAGGAGCAGCTTGTCGTAAGAGTGCGTCTGCCCGTCATTGGCGGTAACCGTCTTGTTATCCGGGTTCACTGTTTCGATGCGTGTGCCCGTATGCAGTTCAATTGACTTGTCGGTGTAGAACTTTTCTGGTCTGACGAGGACCCGCTCCATGGCGAGTTCACCTGAGAGGTAGGCTTTGGATAAGGGGGGGCGTTGATAGGGCGCCTGAGGTTCTTCGCCGAACAGGGTGATACTGCCCTCGTAACCCTCCTGCCTCAGGCTTGCTGCAGCCTGTCCCGCAGCTTGACCTGCACCGACGATAATAACTCCTGACATTGCGACTCCGGCACTGGAATTTGAAAACGTGTTATTTTACCTAAGTCTCACGGGACGGTGTACCTCGAATACGCCCGATATATTCATGTATAGAATCTTGCTGATTTCTCCTTACGACGCGATAAGTCATCGTCGCTGGCGAATGGAACTGGGCGATTTCCTGATGACAGAAGGTATGGAGGTTCATCAGGTTTCGCTGCCGGCTCGTTATTATGCATGGCGAAGTCGTGGTAATTCGCTGACACTGGCCTACGACGAGAGACTGCAGCACGACTTTGATCTGATCATTGCGACATCGATGACCGATTTGTCTGCGTTGCGCGGCCTGCACGGCAGATTGGCCCGTGTACCTACAGTGGCTTATTTTCATGAAAACCAGTTTGCGTATCCGGATCGCAGCGAAACAGGCGTCATAGAAAGACAGCTGACCAGTATTTATACAGCGTTGTCGGCTGATGCGGTCCTGTTTAATTCCCGGTTTAATCGCGAGACTTTTCTGAAAGGCATGAGTGGGCTACTGCAGAAAATGCCCGATGGCGTGCCAGCCGGCCTCACTGAGATTGTCGAGAAACGGTCTCTGTGTCTGCCAGTTGCTTTGAGGTCACAGGAGAGTGGACCGACAAAATTGCCAGGCACGATAGTCTGGAATCACCGCTGGGAACATGACAAGGGACTCGATCGTTTGCTGGAAATTGTCAGATCTCTTAATGCAACGAACAGGGATTATCGCCTGCATCTTCTGGGCCAGCAGTTCCGTCAGACTCCCGAGGAGCTCACCGAAGTTATTGGCATCCTGCGTTCCAGCGGCAAGGCAGGCTTGATAGGCTTTATTGAAGAAGAACGTGACTACCTAGCTTGCCTGCAAGAGGCACAGATCGTGCTCTCTACCAGTCGGCAGGAGTTTCAGGGATTGGCTGTACAGGACGCCATCAGCGCCGGCTGTGCCCCGGTGGTGCCTGATGAACTTTGCTACCCGGAGTACGTGCCGTCGTGTTATCGCTATCAGACCTGCGAGGAAGCGGTGGATATTGTGGGGCAGATCATGACCGGTGAGCTTGTTGAGCCGGTGAATCTGGATGGTTACCAGTGGCCGTTGATCGGGCAGGGATGGTTGGAGGTCATCGATAAACTTGTCAAGCCACGAGGATCAGCCTGACGGCATCCAGTCTGATCTGGGATTGCCTAATTGCTGCAGAGAGAGCTGTTTTTCTGGCGAGCATAAAATCAATCTCTTCGGGCCTGACATTAGGGTTGACGTCAGCGAGTGCCTTTAACCGTCTGATCTCGTCGTCGAGTTTTGTTGTCATATCGTCGAGTGCCGTCTCCCTGATGGGGGAGAACTTCATCTCAGCCGTTGCCTCCGCATGACGGATAAGCTGGCGGATCTCGGGTTCCTGCTGGGTGAGTATCCTGTTGGTTGTTTCCATGTCTATGTCGTGTCGGTTGTCCCAGCGACGGAAAGGGACCCTGCTCGCGAGGTCTGAACCATCAAGCGTAACCAGTGAACGAACCACAGCTGGAGGCATATGCTGGGCAGCACCCAGATGGCCTGGTGCAATGCACTCGATAATGTGGAGCGTCTCCAGCAGCATTGTTCCGGGATCGACACCGGGTGCAGGGACCACGATAAAACTGCAGTTGCCGGTAAGATTTGAGGACACAAGCTCCATGGCCTGCTGCACACTGGGGTGCTCCCAGGTCATGAATTGGATGTCCTCTCTGGCAAGAGCCGTCGCGCGATCATAGGTGTAGGCGATACCTTCATCCGGCAATTCAGGATAACGATAGCGGTCCTGGGTTTCCGCGCTAACCGGACTGTGCCGGACCATGCCTTCGGTTGGTCTGACCAGGCAGACCTGGTCGCTCAGTGGTTCAGATTCCAGGCCGAATAGTTCGAATGAAGCCTCGAGGTAGAACTCAAGGTCCTCCGCCTCATCTTCATCGAGGATCTGTTGTAGCAGAACGTCTGAAATTTCAGGTCGGTGGGAGTTCAGTTCGATCAGACGATCACGGCCGTGGCTGAGTTGGGCGAGGCGCTCGTCGCTGGCGGACTTGATGCGCGCTACGAATTCATCCGGATAATCAGGCGTTCGTTGCCAGTGCTCGTCAAAGATCAACTGCGCCGCAACATTTGGCCCCGTAAACAGGTTAAAGCCTTCATCGAAGATGCGCATTAATAGATGCTGTTCGCTATCCGGGGCAAAAGGAATATGGATCTCGACGTCTTGATTCTGGCCAATTCTGTCAAGGCGGCCGATTCTCTGCTCTATAAGATCGGGGCTGGGCGGAAGGTCAA
>CAXPUI010000390.1:0-4591 GCA_964220205.1 Candidatus Allofontibacter communis
TGCTGTTGGCAGCGGAAATGTCAGGTGGACTCTCGGGGGTATTGCATCTGATCATCGATTATCTGAATACCCGCAAAGCGTTCGACCGTTACATTGGCAGTTACCAATCGTTGAAGCACCCGTCAGCAGATATCCTCCTTAGTCTTGAGGCGGTGCGATCACATCTATACCACGCGGCGACTGAGATGGCGGAAGCATCCCCTCAGGCGGAGGCTGCAGTCATTATGGCTAAGGCGCTCGCCTCAGAAGCTTATGCGTTTGCTGGAGACCGCGCTGTTCAGTTTCATGGCGGTTTTGGTTTTACCTTCGAGTGTGATGCGCAACTCTATCTACGGCGAGCGCTCTGGTGCCAGAACCAGTTTGGCGATGAGTCCTATCTCCGGCAAAGGCTTGAACCTCTGCTGCTGGATGATGTGGTCTGAAAGGAGGAAGCACCTTGCGAGTATTGACGTCCATATCAGGTAACAGCCTCAATGAGGCAGGGAAAATAGCGGCTACGCTCGAGAATCATGGGTTCACCGGTATAACCTCCCAGGAGAATCGTCACGACGCTTTTCTCCCCTTGGCCATAGCCGCGACCCATACGGAAAAGCTTGAATTGCGCACCAGTATCTCCATTGCGTTTGCACGGTCACCAATGTCGAGTGCCATGATGGCCTGGGATATCCAGCAGGCGTCGAATGGCAGATTCACACTTGGGCTGGGCTCGCAGGTCAAAGGCCATAATTTGCGGCGATTCAGTGTGCCCTGGAGTCCTCCGGCCCCGCGGATGCGGGAATATGTTCAAGCGGTCAGGGCTATCTGGGATTGTTGGCAGAACGATAGCAAGCTGGATTATCAGGGTGAGCACTACCAGTTTACGTTGATGACGCCTAATTTCACGCCGGAAAAACTCGCCGGGCCACTACCTCGGATTGAGATTGCTGCGGTGGGTCCTGTCATGTTGAAAGTTGCAGCCGAGGAATGTGATGGGGTCATGCTCCATGGCTTCTGTACGCGAAAGTATCTTGAGCAGGCGGTGATGCCTCGCCTTGAGCGTGGCCTTGAACGATCGAATCGAACCCGCAGTCAATTTGAGATATCTGGCGGCGGATTTGTCGCTACCGGCGAGGACGACGAAGCCGTCGCGAAAATGTTCGAGTGGATTCGCATGCGTGTTGGCTTCTATGGCTCAACGCCTTCTTACTGGCCTGTGTTCGAGGCTCACGGGCTGGAGGACCTTGGGCATAAACTCAACGATATGTCCAAGAAAGGGCAGTGGGATGAGATGACGAGCGAAATATCGGATGATGTCGTGCATCTCTTCGCAGCGGTCGGGCGTCACGATCAACTCGTTGACGTGCTGTCCGAGAGATTCAGTGATCTCGTTAATATTGTTTCACTGCCTCTTGATACACCGCCTGATGTCGTCCAGGAAGTGCGATCGATCGCGACGCCCGTTGACGACTGAGAGTAAGGTCGAGTTGTACGCTTTAGCCTGAAATCAGTGACAGGAATTCCATGCGTGTTGCGGGTTGGTTTCTGAAGCTGCCAAGCATGACGGAGGTTTTCATCACGGAATTCTGTTTTTCGACGCCTCGCATCATCATGCACATGTGCTTTGCTTCAATAATAACGCCCACGCCGGATGCGCCTATCACACCCTCAATGGCCTCTGCGATCTGCTTGGTTAGGTTTTCCTGAATCTGCAGACGCCGAGCATACATGTCCACTATGCGGGCGACCTTTGACAAGCCTAACACCTTCCCGGTGGGAACATAGGCGACATGGCATTTGCCGATGAAGGGCAGCATATGGTGTTCGCACATTGAGTAAAGCTCGATGTCCTGTACAAGAATCATTTCTGATGTGTTGGAATCGAACAGGGCGTTATTGACGATCTGTTTCAGCGTCTGGTTATAGCCTCTGGTCAGAAACTCCATCGCTCTGGCCGCTCGACCGGGAGTGTCCAGCAGACCCTCTCTGCTGGCATCCTCGCCAATTTGCTCGAGTATTGAACGAAATTCCTGTTCCATAAGTAGCTGGCCTGTCAGTCTGTGTCGGCAAAAGGGTGCATACACTACGGTATTGGCCCCCGCAGGTAAAGCATTCGTATATAATGCGCCGGCAAAGTTACAGGAGCGGATATGCCCGGCAGCAGCATAGGAGAAATGTTCAGAGTGACCACCTTTGGTGAGAGCCATGGACCGGCGCTGGGCTGCGTTGTTGATGGCTGTCCTCCAGGTCTTGAGCTCGCGGAGGCGGATCTGCAAGTAGACCTGGATCGGCGCAAACCCGGCACCAGTAAATTTGCGACGCAACGCAAGGAGGCGGATGTTGTACGAATCCTGTCTGGCACGTTTGAGGGGTTGACGACGGGAACATCTATAGGCCTGATTATTGAGAACGAGGACCAGCGATCAAGGGACTATTCGGAGATCAAGGACAAGTTTCGACCTAATCACGCTGATTATGCTTACACGCGTAAGTACGGTGTCCGAGACTACCGGGGAGGAGGAAGAGCTTCTGCCCGGGAGACAGCGATGAGAGTTGCTGCTGGGGCGATAGCCAAGAAATACCTCCAGCACAAATGCGGCGTCATGGTTAGAGGGTATCTGGCGCAGATGGGAGATATCAGTGTCGATGCGGTTGACTGGCAGGAGATTGAACGGAATCCCTTTTTCTGCCCGGACAAGAGCAAAGTCTCTCTTATGGAGAAGCTTATTGACCAGCTCCGACGCGACGGTGACTCGGTCGGTGCCCGTGTCACAGTCGTCGCCGAGTCTGTACCGGCGGGGCTTGGTGAACCGGTATTCGATAAGCTTGATGCAGATATTGCCAAGGCCTTAATGAGTATCAATGCCGTCAAGGGGGTCGAAATAGGCGCAGGGTTCGATGTTGTTAAAGGTCGAGGGACCGAGCAGCGTGACGAAATGACGTCTAACGGCTTCGTTGCGAACCATGCGGGCGGTATTCTGGGAGGTATTTCGACCGGCCAGGATATCGTTGCGAATATTGCGTTGAAGCCGACCTCCAGCATTACTACGCCTGCCAGGACGATAGATGTTGATGGTCGCGATACTGAAATCGTTACAAAAGGACGACATGACCCTTGTGTCGGGGTCCGGGCCACGCCCATCGCTGAAGCCATGCTTGCTATTGTGCTGCTCGATCATTTTCTCCGGCAGCGTGGCCAGAATGCTGACAGTTCACTTTCTCTCTGATTAATTACCTGTTTCGCCAGTTATCAGTTGAGGCATGAGTCAGTAAATGTTGATGATTGCAACGGTGTCACGAACCTTGTGTTGAAGCGTGGGTGTCAAAGTGGTTGATTGTTGGACTGGATTTCCGCGTTCCCGGAGATAAGGCAGATAAATACAAAGCAGCAGGCAGACAGAAAGCAAACTGTAGGCAGCGGAAGACACGGAGCATAAACGCCCAGGCTTGAAAATAAGACGGCTCGGGAAGAAAACAACAGACAACCTGATTGAGGTAAATACCATGAGTGAAGTCACTACTGATGGCATCGACGTCGCCATTGTCGGTGCCACCGGCGCCGTCGGGGAAGTGATGCGTGAAATTCTCGAGGAACGCAAGTTCCCGGTGCGAAATCTCCATCTGCTGGCCAGTGAGCGTTCAGCTGGTACACGCCTGCAGTTCCAGGGTAAGTCTCTGACGGTGCAAAATCTTGAAGACTTTGACTTCGGTCAGGTTCAGATCGGGCTGTTCTCGGCGGGGGGGGCAATCTCCGCCGAGTTTGCTCCCAAAGCCGCTGACGCGGGCTGTGTAGTGATCGATAACACGTCGTTTTTCCGCCGTGACCCTGAAATTCCGCTGGTGATCCCGGAAGTGAATCCCCATCGTGTAGCAGACTATAAGAAGAGAAATATCATCGCCAATCCCAATTGCTCCACAATGCAGCTGTTGGTCGCCCTCAAGCCCATAAAGGACGCTGTTGGTATCAGCCGAATAACCGTAGCAACCTACCAGGCTGTCTCGGGAACTGGCAAGAAAGCGATTGAGGAACTGGCCAGCCAGACTGCAAGGTTACTCAATGCACAGCCGATTGAGAAAGACGTCTATCCCCAGCAGATAGCCTTTAACGCGCTTGCATTCTGCGGTGATCTTGAGGCTGATGACTACACTAATGAGGAGATGAAGATGGTCTGGGAGACGCGCAAGATCTTTGAGGACGAATCGATCCAGGTGAACCCGACCTGCGTCCGGGTCCCTGTGTTTTTCGGACATTCAGAGGCAGTGCACATCGAAACTCGAGAGCCCATTGATGTCGATCGAGCCAGGAGCTTGCTGAACGAAGCCCCGGGTGTTGAAGTCGTGGATGATCCCCAAAATGGCGTGTTTCCCAGTGCCGTTCAGGACGCTGCAGGTACAGACCCTGTATTTGTGGGGCGTATTCGGCGTGACCTTTCGTTGGACAACGGTCTGAATCTCTGGGTGGTTTCCGATAATGTGCGTAAGGGGGCTGCGCTGAACAGTGTACAAATCGCCGAAGTTTTGCTAAAACATCTTGAATAAGCGATACTTAACGCAACATTTGGAGGCTGTTTCGAGGTTCTGGTTCCAGGTCCGTGAAAACTCGCGTTTTGTTGCG
>CAXPUI010000391.1:0-2979 GCA_964220205.1 Candidatus Allofontibacter communis
TGCCCTCTGCGACCAGATAATAAGTGCTGACTTCAAAAAAACGTGCAAGAAAGAAACCAAGGAATCCCAGATATATCCTCCCCTGGTATTGCTTCATTATCGGCCATAGCAGTTTCAGCGACTGCACGCCCGTCCCCGCCACTCAAAGGGCGCTATTCTGCCACAAACAGACTCTTAACGGAGTCGCTAGTATGTTCCGCGTGTATACTGCGGCCTGGATTATTGTGGGCAGATTTAATGAGAGACTCATCCAGCCGTCTAAGGAATGCGACGGTCCTGGTCCTGGCATTTACCAGCGGCTTTATCATCATGTCCATAGAACTGCTTGGGGGACGAATCCTGGCCCCCTACTTCGGCAGCAGTATCTATGTCTGGGGCAGTATCATCACGGTCTTCATGGTTGCACTCTCGGTGGGATACCTTATCGGCGGGCATCTCTCCCTGCACAGACCCAATCTCGCCCGCTATGGACTATTTTTTGTTGCTGCAGCGGTCATGGCGACACCGACCATAGCCTTTGGTGATGCTCTGATGGATTGGGTCTTCGAGCGCATAGCTGACCCCCGATACGGCTCGCTGATGGCTGCCACTATTCTGTTTTTCATCCCTACCGCTATCCTCGGCATGATCGCACCCTATTCCGTCAGGTTACTGGTTACGGAATCTCACTCGAGTGGCAAGGTCGCCGGTGGCTTGTACTTTGTCTCGACCCTCGGCAGTGCACTCGGCACACTGCTCACCTCGTTTTACCTGGTGCTGTATTTTGAAATCAACCAGATTCTGATCACAATGTCTTCTGTCCTGCTGGTCTGCTTTGTCATAGCTGTCCTGGTTGATCAACGGACCCGCACCACATGAGCAGATCACTACTCTTTATCACGTTCCTGCTGATCGCGACTGGGGCATTCGCTGATCGCGTTATTCACCGTGAGAAATCCCTGTACCGAAATATTCTGGTCACGCAACAGGGTGATCGACGCTGCCTCGCTTTTTCCGTAAAGCGCGAACGGCGCAATCAGACCTGCATGAATGTCAAACACCCGGAAAAAATAGTCTTCCCCTATGTCAGGATGACCTTCGCCGGACTGATGGCCAATCCCGACCCAAAGAACATGCTGATGATCGGCCTGGGTGGCGGCACCATCGCCAGTGTGCTCATGGAAATCTATCCGGACCTCAAGATGGACCTTGTCGAGGTCGACGAAGCCGTAGTTAAGGTTGCGCACGAATTCTTTGATTTCAAGGCAACCGGGAATGCAAACGTACTGACGCTTGATGGCAGGGTATTCGTTCGTCGCGCTCTAGTAGACAACCAGAAATATGACCTGATTATTCTGGATGCTTACAACGGCGATTACATACCCGAACACCTGATGACGCGTGAATTCCTCACCGACGTCAAGGCGCTGCTGACTGACAATGGCATCGTCGTCGCCAATACATTCGCGGTGAGTAAACTGTATGACCACGAGTCTGTCACCTATCGGGAAGTTTTCGGGCCATTCATCAACCTGAAAATGCCAGGGACCGGTAACCGCGTCGTTATTGCGGGTCATGCAGCCCTACCCAAACCCGACACCTTCCGCGTGCATTCAGGACAGTTACAACCGCGCCTTCTGCCGTATGGCGTTAACCTGGCAAGGTTCCTGCCTTACCTCGACCGGGAAACTGACTGGGACACGTCTGCCCGCCCCTTGACTGATCAATACTCGCCAGCCAATCTGCTGCGGGGCAGGTAAGGACAGGCTGAACGCGGGTAAGCCAAAAAACCATCGGACATAAACCAACACAACGTAAAAGCATTTCAGGAGGCAGGCAATGTCAAGACGCGATCAGATTCGCTTGAATGAGCAGGAAATCACCGACTATCTCAAATCGTCGAGAACCATGATTCTCGTTTCAAACGGCAAGGACGGCTACCCGCACCCAATGCCGATGTGGTTCGCGGTGGGCGACGACAACTGTATCTATATGACCACTTTCAGGAAAAGCCAGAAGATCAACAATCTTCAGAAAGACCCCAGGGTTGCGCTCCTCGTTGAGTCAGGCGATGCGTACCAGGAACTGAAAAGTCTGCTGATCTATACCGACGTCGAGTTCGTTGACGACGTCGAGGCTACCCGGGACATTCTTGAGCAGATTGCCCTGCAACGCGGAGACATGCAGGAAGCTGCCGGCGAAGATATTCGTCAGGGAATGCTGAAGACAGCGGAGAAACGGATCGGCATGAAATTCACGCCCAGGAAAATTGTATCCTGGGACCACGGAAAGCTCGGCGGTGTTTACTGACCGCTGTTTTTGCTTCAATACTATAGCAAGCGGTTTTTGTGACCTTCCCAGTACTTGTCACGCAGCAATCGTTTATAGAGCTTGCCAGTTGGATGGCGTGGCAATTCCGGTTCAAAATCCACCGATCGAGGACACTTGATGTGAGAGATACTCTCACGACAGAACTCAATAAGCTCTGCTTCGAGTTCAGGGCCGGCGTCCTGCCAATCTTTCGGCTGGACAACGGCTTTCACTTCCTCACCAAACTCTTCATGCGGAACACCAAACACGGCGACATCCATCACTTTGGGATGCGTCACGAGCAGGTTCTCAGTTTCCTGGGGATAGATATTTACCCCACCTGAAATGATCATAAAGCTCTTGCGATCAGTCAGGTACAGGAAGCCCTCTTCATCAAGGTAACCGACATCTCCGAGGGTCGACCAACCGTTGGCATTTCGTGACTCCGCTGTTTTTTCTTTGTCATTAAAGTATTCGAACTCGCCGCCACCCTCGAAGTAGATCGTGCCGGATTCTCCAGGGGGAAGAACCTCGCCCTCGTCACTGACGATATGAACTGGTGACAAGAGGGACTGACCGACAGATCCCTTGTGAGTCAACCACTGTTCTGAATTGATGGCAACGAAGCCGTTACCCTCTGATCCTGCATAGTATTCGTTGATAACGGGTCCCCACCACTCAATCATCTGT
>CAXPUI010000392.1:0-2372 GCA_964220205.1 Candidatus Allofontibacter communis
GGCGATATTATGAGCCGCGACGACTTCCGCGCCGAATCGGCCCAGGAGCAGGGTCGTGAAGGAAAACAAACCCATTTCAGCAAAAATTGTTGTGCCGATGGGAATGCCGATAATCAGCAGCGGTCTGATACGTTGCCAGGTCGGCCAGGAAAAGCGGCTCCTCCAGCCGGTGATGTCGAAGCGGCGATGAAAGACGACGAACAGGACCAGGAAGAACTGTAACCACATGACGATTGCCTGCGCCACTCCGCACCCTACACCACCCATCTCCGGGAAGCCGAACTCACCGTAGATCAGGACGTAGTTCAATGGAATTTTCAGCACCAGTGCGCTGATAGCGATGAGGAGGGCGGGGCGTGTATATCCCATGCCATCGGCCAGAAACCTGAGACAGAAGAAGCACATCAGCGCCGGCATACCAAGCGACGCCATTTCCAGGTAAGGCACCGAGATGGCAACCGCCACTGGGTCCACCTTCATGAAGTGATAGGCGGGTTCGACGTTGTTCAGCAGAACGTAAACAAACAAGCCGCCGAACAAAGCCAGCCATAGACCCTGGCGAATAACATCGCCAATGTCCTCATAAAGCCGCGCGCCGTGCAGTTGGGCAACAGTTGGAGTGATGGCCTGGAGAACGCCCATCACAAGAATCATGCAGGGCCACAGGACGCTGGTGCCGAGAGCGACGCCCGCCAGATCAGCCGATGAGTACCGGCCGGCCATGATGGTGTCGGCGACACCCATGCCCATTTGGGCCAACTGCGCCCCCATAAGGGGGAACGCGAGCTGATAGAGCTGCCGGGATTCGGTAACGATCCCTCGTGAAGGCTTCAAGTCAGGTGCTGGTTTCCTCAGATTGCATCACATCGTATACCCGTTGCTGGAAGTACCACCGGCCATCAACCTTGACGTAATCGTCCTCGTACTTGCCGGTAACAGTCCGTTTCACGCCATCTTTCTGGTGCAGAAACTCCTGCTGATACCAGGTCCCGTGAGCGGTGTCGCCATCGACGACAATGGGTCCGGCAGAGGCGAAGAAACCGACAAAGTCGAAGGCGCTCATCGCCTGTTGCCAGACAGGAAAGAAGTTTTCCTTGCCGCTTACCGGGCCGACTCCTGGCAGGTGCCAGGTCGCGTCGTCCCGCCAGTTCTCAGCCCAGGCGTCGCCGTCGAACCTCATGACTGCGTCGTTGTAGGATTCGACAAGTTCCCGGATGGCGATTCTGTCTTCCAAAGGGCCAGAACTGATCATGCTTCATCTCCAATACAGTGGTTGTTGGCCCAAGATCAAAGCATGAGAGCCAGGCCATTGCCAGTATTTTCATGATTTGTCATAAGTTCGCCAGATTCTGTCATCCGGCGTGTCAGGATTTTCCTGTTCAATCAGCGTGTTGCCAGTTGCGGATCAACAATCATGTTCAGTTCAATAATGACTCGCCTGTCGAAAAAGTTGCCCTCCAGGCTTTCGAGGTTGTCTTGTGGCTGGCTTTCGCCAAAGGCAGTACTTAGGATCTGGTCGTTCGTGGCACCACGGTGAACAAGAAACCGCTCGATAGTTTGAATGCGTTGTCTGGATAGTTTGTGATTGTATTCTTCGTCACCCCGTCGATCTGCGTGACCGTAAAGGTTGACCCTGGTATCGCTGTCGTTCCGAAGGGTTCGGGCAATGTTGCTTAATTGGCTTTCGTATTGTGGCTCGATGACTGAAGATGCTGTTCGAAACTGCACGGGCAGGCGATGGCTTTTGACCTGTTTCTGCTGGTGTTCCAGAAGCGTGTCAATGTCTCTGTTGAGTTCAGCCATACGGTTCCTGCTCTCAAGATTAGCTGAAGCGAGATCCGCCTTTGCGACGGCCAGCCTGTCTCGCAGGGTGCGGTTCTCCCGCGTTTGGGCGACCAAGCGGCCGAAAACCTCTCCGCCGAGAACAGCACCTGCGAAGGCGCCGACTGGCCCTCCGGCCAGGCCGCCTATAAAGAGCCCGGTAGCGGCTCCTCGGGTCTGTTCAACTTCAGCCTGCTGTTGGTTGGCCAGGCATGTGACGCCAGTTGTCGTGATAATGAATCCGATAATGATGGTCGATAGTTTCATGTTTTACCTCGTTATACCTGTGAATGTTTCGGTGTCAGCGCTGAGCGGCCTGATGCCGCTGCGACCTGGGAGCGACCCGGAAGGGTGTCAATTCGCATCCGTCAGTCAATTAGACGTGCCAACTCAGGCGATGATGGGGGTAATATGAGGAAGTCTTATGATCAAATGTGTCAGGAATCGGGCGACCAATGACTAGCTACCGTCTCGCTATCATTGAAGATGATCAGCTGTTGCGTGCTAATTACAGTGATGCGTTGACTGCGCAGGGGTATATCGTGGAGAGC
>CAXPUI010000393.1:0-2101 GCA_964220205.1 Candidatus Allofontibacter communis
CCTCGCTCCACCTCGTTCCCGTCATCATCAACGATGGCGCAGACCGAGCCGGGCATCGCTTTACCCAGGGATCCGTGACGCACTGCCATGAGCCGTGGGTTGGTTCCAATCATTCCGTTACATTCAGTTTGTCCGAAGCCCTCGCTTATCGTTAGACCAAAGCGATCGTCAGCCCAAAGTGCTAATTCTTTCCCGACAGCTTCGCCACCGCTCAACACCACACGAAGCTGAAGTTCAGGAGACTCCTCGGAATCAATCTGCCGCATGAGCTTGAGTACCGTGGGCGTTAAAAGAGACACCGTAATGTCATGCTGACCCAAAATACGGAAGGCCGCCTCAGCGTTAAAGCCCTCCATATCGGTTGAGACGACTCTACAGCCCGAGTACCAGCCCACGAGAAGAATATTGATCAGGCCTGCAATCCATGCCCAGTCGGCGGGTGACCAGAGCGTATCGCCCTCTCGGGGGCCATAGTCATAGTAGTACTCGAACAGCGGTTTGTTGCCGAGCAGGATGCGGTGCGGCATCAATACACCTTTGGGCTGACCTGTTGTGCCTGAGGTAAAGCTTATCCAGGCCGTATCTTCGCTGAGGGTTTTGACATTATCGAATGTGTCGTTCTGATCTGCGATGGAGCGCCAGAGGGATAACGCATGAGAAGGTGAATCATCATCGACCACCACGATGTGCTCAAGCGACGGGCAGGCGCCCCGTATATTCTGAACCTTCGACAGATTGGCTTTATTGGTGATACAGACCTTGGCGTTCGTGCTTGTTAATCGATGCTGTATTGCATCAGGCCCAAAGAGTACCGAAGCCAGACAAGAAACAATGCCTGACTTGAAGCATGCCACGTGCGAGATGGCGCACTCAGGTGATTGGGTGAGTAGAACTAGCGCGCGATCACCTTGCTCTAGCCCCAAACTATTGAGCAGATTAGCGAATTGATTCGAGTAGCGCTTTATCTCGGCAAAGGTGAAATTTTTAACCGATCCATCGAGGTTCTCGTGGGTCATCGCAATACGGGTCGTATCGTCAGCCCAACGATCACAGACGGCATCCGCAATGTTGAAATACTCGGGAATCTGCCAGGAAAACTTGCGGCAAATGTCCTCGTAACTCTCGCCAACTGGAAGGTCCATACATTATTCCTCTCTAGTTAAGCTCACTTATCCCAGTGAAATTCTTATTTTTTTGTTCTGCGCGCTTATCAGGCATCAACCGAATAGGTCGCGTCGCTTCTTAAAAGCCGCTTTCACACCTTCGCTGCGCAGTGTGCGAAAGAAGTCTTTGAAGCTGTCGAACTGATGGTAAATAGCGTCTAAGTCTGCACCCCGTCGCACTGACGGTTCCATACCCATGTTCTCAAACCATGTGTTCGAGACTTCTTTTAAAACAGAGAGATTGTCACTCGGTGCTCTCGCGATATGAGCCGCAGTCATTGCCACGCGATCATCCAGTTGGTCATGCGGGACCACCTCGTTTACGAGACCGATTTGTTGAGCCTCTGTCGCACTGATCAGTCGCGACGTGTACAACAACTCTTTTGTCTTTCGTAAGCCGATTAGCATTGGCCAAAACATGATCGAGGGCGGTATCCCTAGATCCCGTCCCGCGGGATGACCAAATCGTGCGTGTTCACTCACAATTGCCAGGTCACAAACCCCCAGTAGTTCTCCAGCACCAGAGAGGCAGTCGCCCTGTACTTTCGCAATGATGGGTTTGGGGTAACGCCACAGCTTCATCCAGTAATCGACAATGATGTGGACATCCTCTCTGTCCTGCCGAATGTCGATATGGTCTTCAAAGTTGGCAGGATATTGAGACGTGATCCAGTGCTCCTCGCGCAAGTCGTACCCGGTCGAAAATGCCTTACCCGCAGCGCCTATGACGATGACACCCACGGTATTGTCATTAACGACCTCGTCCAAAACGGCTTTAATTTCGTTTAGCACCTGCCAGCACAGCGGATTGAGGTCCTCCGGCCGGTTTAAGGTGATAGTTAATACTCTGTCAGCCTGCGAGACGGCAATCATTGAAACATCGCTCATGGGGTGAATCCCTTGTTATTAAAATTCATTTCACGAATCGACCATGGGAA
>CAXPUI010000394.1:0-2578 GCA_964220205.1 Candidatus Allofontibacter communis
CGATTGTTCTCTTCCGGGTAGAGATTGCTCGAGAATACCGTACATCGGGTATAAGTCAACACGTGTTGACATGTGGGTTTGGTTGAGTAATTGTGGCGCCATGAGTGAGGTGCTTGAGAAGCCAGTAAGAAAACGGGATCCAGCTGCCACGCGCGCGAAACTTCTGGAGGCAGCACAGAATGTCTTCACCGAGAAGGGGTATGAGGGTGCGGGTTTACGAGAAATCTGTCGAAACGCCGGAGTTGACCAGGCGCTGGTGAAACGCTATTTCGGTTCCAAGAAAGGTCTGTTCAGGGAAATTTTTGATACCGGTACCTGGATGACTGATATGCAATCGGTCCCCAGAGAATCGCTCGGTGAAGCCATCGCAGATTTCTGGATCAATCGTGAAAAGACAAGCAGGGGTTTTGATGCGACGATGGCCCTGCTTCGATCGGTCGGCAGCCACCAGGTCAATGCGCAGCTCCGCGAGGTGGTTGAAGATCAGCATATTAATCGGCTGGCCAAGATTATCGGTGGCCGCAATGCCTATCAACGGGCAGCGCTGATCATTGCCCAGATTATTGGTATTGATACGTCAAGGCGGGTTCTTCGCGTTGAGGCGCTGAGTGATGACAACAAAAAAGTCGTCAGGCAACTGTGGGCACGCCAGATACAGGCGCTCGTCGATAATGTTTAGTTAAGGGTAAATGAAATGACCGTACCGAAGACACATCCAGTTGAAGGCTGGTCAGAGGTGGATTTTAATTCAGAGCCGTTTCTGACTGACTTCAAACAGATCTATGAACAGATGCACAGCGGAGGCTGTCCTTTTGCTCACTCTCCCGGAGGTGATCATTACGCTGTGGGCAAGCACCAGGACATCACGGATATCCTTAAACAATACGATGTCTGGAAGAGCAAGTACGGCCCTGCGCTGAGTTATCTGGAGTCACCTGGTGTGCTGGTCAGTGTTGATCCGCCCGAGCATACCTTTGAAGTTCGTATTGTTGCTGACTGTTTCTCAAAAGCAGTGTTTGAATCGTTACGGCCAGATATGGAGCAGTTTGTTAACGAACAAATCGACTCGTTTTATCAGGATGGTGAAGTTGATTTGCATGAAGCACTTTCGGTGGTGTTTCCCTTGTTTGTGATTCATAAGCTGTTGGGGTTTCCACTGGAGGATGAGGACGGCACCAGCCGCATCCCCTGGATCAGGGACGGATTGATCACGAGTGTGGGTATGATGCTGGCGCCTCAGAACCGTGGAGAATCGGTCGCGGCCATGGACCCGAATGACCCCGGTGTTATCGGAATCTATCGTACACAGCAGATGTACGTTGATCATCTCGCTGCTTGTAAAGAAAAACTCGCGTCCGGTGAGTGGCAGAATGACACTAACATCGTCTGTCGGTTCCTGACCACAGCGGGCCCGGATGGAGCCATGCTGTCAGATGACAAGATAATTGGTTTTATGGGCTTTCTCGAAACTGCGGGTAGTGCGACCACAACCATCATGTTGTCGAACATCATTTATCGTCTGTTGACAGAAGAGGGTGCCTACGAGCGCGTTTGTAATGACCCGAGCTTGATTCCTATCGCCATGGAAGAAACGCTGCGGCTTGATTCGCCGGTGCAGGGGTTGTTCAGGACCAATGACGAGCCCGTTGAACTAGGTGGTTGTCCATTGGAAACAGACACGAAGGTGATGCTCCTGTGGGCCAGTGGGAACCTTGACCCTGATGTGTTTGAAGACCCGATGAAATTTGATCTCGACAGGGACATCGCCAAAGTGAAACGACACTTGTCCTTTGGGTATGGCACGCACTTCTGTCGAGGCGCTCCGCTCGCGAGAATGGAAGGCGAAATTTTTCTGAACGCAGTGTTACCGAGACTGAAAAATCTCCGGCTTAATGGTGAAGTGGAAATGGAGAAGAGAATTCCGGTTCTGCAGGGAATTCGTAAGTTGCCGATAGCGTGGGACGTTGAATAATCGGAGTAGCCTCATGTATGAAAATGTTCTCAGTCCGATATCCATCGGTGGTGTTGAAGTTCCGAATCGTGTCGTCAGAACGGCGCATGCCACAGGCTACAATGCAGGAAAAATGAGTGACCGATGCCTGCACTACCATCTTGCTCGTGCGAAAGGTGGAGTGGGGTTGACCATTCTTGAGATCATGGGCGTACACCCTAGTAGTCCAGGGTCATTCCTGGGTTTTTTGCCCGCGGTTGTTGAGGGCCACAAGCGACTGATGGACGCCCTGTCCCCCTACGAGATGAAGGTGTTCCAGCAGCTATGGCATGCTGGTCACGGCGCAACTCCCATGGACGGTAGTGCCCCCTGGGCTCCCTCAGATGTACCTGGGGTCCTGAGCCAGGATGTGCCTCATGCCATGAGCAAAATGCAGATTGACGAGGTCGTTGAGGCATTCGCTCTGTCCGCAAGACACTGTAAGCAGGCAGGCCTGCATGGTGTCGAGATTCATGCCGCCCACGGATATCTGGTGCAACAATTTCTTCCCGCCAACTCAAACGTGAGAGAGGACGACTACGGTGGATCGCTGGACAATCGTATGCGGTTCCTGTTGGAAGTCATGCG
>CAXPUI010000395.1:0-3027 GCA_964220205.1 Candidatus Allofontibacter communis
GCAGACGACATCGTGATGGTGCAACTACCGAACATTGCGGAACTCGTTGTGACTTACTTCGCCCTGGATCGCCTTGGCGTTATCGTCAGCCCCATGCCTGTCCAGTACGGACCATTTGAGTTGCAACACGCTATCCAGGCACTGGAACCTGCAGGTTTCATCACCGTGCGGCGATTAAAAAATCAGGAATATCTTGCTGAAAGGGCAGCGATCTTCCGGGATGTCTGTACCGTTTTCTGCTTTGGCGACGAGATACCTGAAGATTGTGTACCCTTGAGCCTGACTGGCAGCCGTTCTGAAGATTGTCGCACTTACACTGATGAGCTTGATCGCAGTGCCGATGATATCTTCACAATCTGTTGGACATCAGGCACCACCGGTCAACCCAAAGGCGTCCCCCGTAGTCACAACCACTGGCGAATATCCGGTCTGGCAACCACAGACGCAGCTGATATATCAGGCACCGATATCCTGCTGAACCCATTCCCCCTCGTTAACATGGCAGCCATCGGGGGGTTTCTGTTCCCCTGGATAACAAGTCAATGCACACTCGTCCTGCATCACCCCTTTGAGTTACCCCTGTTTTTGCAGCAGATACAGGCAGAAAAAGTTTCCTATACCATCGCACCGCCAGCAGTCCTGACAATGCTGCTCAACGAGAAGCCGATTCTGGACGCCGCTGACCTGTCGAGCATCCGGGCTATTGGCTCCGGTGGTGCACCACTGAGCGAATGGATGGTGAGCACATTTCAAAACGACTACAACATCATGGTCGCCAACATTTTTGGCTCCAATGAAGGATTGTGCCTCGCTTCCGGTGGTGCCGACCTGCCTGACCCAGCGGATCGAGCCAAGTATTTCCCAAGATTTGGCGTTGCAGGCAAGACCTGGCGCGCCCGCGTCGGTGCCATGACACAAACAAGGCTGGTAGATCTCGAAACCCGAGCTATTGTTGATCAACCCGGTGTCCGGGCGGAACTGGAAATCGCTGGCCCCTCTGTGTTCGACGGATACTGGCAGGCAGAGGCGACTAATGCAGAGGTGTTTTCAGGAGATGGCTTCTTCAGAACAGGAGATGTTTTCGAAATACCCGAGGAACCTGAGAAGTCTGACTTCTATCGTTTTGTCGGCCGCTCCAAGGATATTATCGTCCGTGGCGGCATGAAGATCTCACCCGACGAAATCGACAACGTACTGGCAGGCCATCCGCGACTAAGCGCTGTGGCGGTCACAGGTTATGAAGACCCCGTGCTTGGTGAGCGAATCGGCGTTGCCGTAGTGCCTCAACCCGGTCAGGCAATTTCTCTCGACGATCTGACCGATTACCTGAGGCAGCAGGGCCTGGCAATCTTCAAGTTGCCCGAAAGACTCATTGAGGTCGATGCACTGCCGATGAATGCGACCGGCAAAGTCCTGCGGGCCGAACTGCGCAAACAGTTTGAAGCCTGATGACTCAAGTATGCAATGCGGCCGCTAAAACATTACCAACGTGCAGACCGAGGCCACAGCTGAAGGAGAATATCCAGAGACTACAATGTCTCCGCTGTCGCGCTTGAGTTCGTCATACGCAACCAGACTTCCCTGACCAGTAGGAATGTGTGCCACTGGGAATACGTTCCGGCAGGCGCAGCCTGGCGATGGGGCCTTGAGACACCTCCGACGCATCGAAAATCAGCGCCGATGAGCTGTCATCGTTCATATCGGTCACATAAGTCAAAACATAGCCATCGGACTCAGACCTGGAACCGGACTTTGGTGCCATGGGTGATTCACTGGCATAAACCCCTTCGGGAAATTTCCAGGTCTGGGTTTCCCCTGTTTCCAAATCGAGCCTGTTCAACTGGTTAAACAGGAACCACCCAGGCAGGGACGACATTTCCCAGGTGTATCGATTGCGTCTTCCGGCGTACGCCGGATTGATCATGCCGAACTCTGAAATGTGATCAGCAATCAAACCCTCTTTTGTCTCTCCGGTCTTCAGATTGAAACGCCAGCGATAGGGTTTCGGTTTAATCAAATGATTATCTATCAGGCGCAGGATCGATTTGACATCCTGGGGGTCAATCTTGATATCCGGTGCCGGATCTTCCTGGAAGTAGCCATCCAGAACAATTTCGTCACCCTCTTCGTAAGCATTAATCCAGTGCAGGACAAAGGTCGGTTTCGCTTCGAACCACCTGATATCTTCGGGCCCACCGCGTCGCGGGAGAATAGCAAAACGACTCGGCTGGTCCCGGTAGAAGCGAACAGCATGTGCGTGGACCTTAAGCGCCTCCGGATCCCAGTAAAAGGGGAGGTCATTAAGAATCGCAAAATTTTCGGTGAAAGCCATATCATGCGGCAACCTGGGCCCTGGCAGCTCAATAGGTACATAGTGCTCCAGTTCACGTTTGGCGTTGACCACCCCGTAATGCATGTATGGCGCTTCTTTACTGTAATTGAAAAAAAGCATTTCTCCGGTTGCTTCGTCCACCTTCGTGTGGGCTGAGACGCCCCAACCTGGGGTAATGTCCTTGAGCCAATGGGCCTTACCGAGAGGCTCCAGTGTCCGCGGATCCATTTCGTAAATGTCACCACACTGGTAGAAGCTTGTTGCCGCAACGCCGCCGTGAACCACAACATCAGTGCTCGATGAATCCTTAAGACGGGTACGCGCACCCCAACCGTCTCTCGTTGACTTGGCTGGAGACTCTATCAGGCCAGCCCACAGCGGGCTTTTGGCCTCCAGTTCAGCGAGAAAACCATCAGTTCTGACAAATCGATTACGATACTCCGCCACGCCATTGTCGAGGCACAAGGCATGCAACATCCCGTCTCCGTCAAACGGGTGATATCTACCGATGGCATGCTGCAGCGGGTTTTCTGAGTTGCGGACATAAACACCGGAAAGGTCGTCGGGCAATTCTCCTTCAACTTCCAGCTCAAAAGCGTTGTACTCCCTGACATTAGTCTGCCAGGCACCCGTGCTGTAAGGGTGGTCGTCTGTTGGCGGCAGGGATGTCTCATACTCCTGCACTAATTCAATTT
>CAXPUI010000396.1:0-4380 GCA_964220205.1 Candidatus Allofontibacter communis
CCGACATGATAGTCGAGGACACGGGTTTGCCCAGGGAGTTGAAGATAGCGCTAGCCATCATCAGAACTCCCCAGGTGCCGTAGCTCAATGGAACGATCAACAGGTACAGTGCAGCTACTTCGATAACTGTTTCATTGTCATCGAACACGGCCGCGATCTCCGGCCCGAAGAGGAACAGAAGAGCCGCGACGAGGCATCCCCAGATGAGAGAATATCTGAATGACCAAGTCATGGCGGCGTTGGCTCGGTCGTGGCGTTCAGCTCCCCAATTTTGGCCGACGAAGGGTCCGATACTGGCTGACAGTGCGAAAAGCGGTATGACGAACAGTCCCTCGATACGGGATGCTATCCCGAAGCCCGCGACAGTTTCCTGGCTGAAACTGGCCAGTAAGCTCACAATCACTGCGGTGGATACGGGACCGATCAAATTGGTCGCTGTAGCGGGTATGCTGACTACGAGTATTTTGCGCCAGGATGCAGTTACGGCCTGGATGGTCAGGTTCGTATAGGTCAGCAGACGTTCTCGATAAGCCAGTACATAGAGCGTAATGGCAAATACCAGTAAGCGGGCTATCAGATTTGCCCACGCGGCGCCAGCAAGGCCTAACGCTGGTAATCCCAGGAGTCCGAAGATGAGAAATGGGCCAATGATCATCTGTAAAATCGAGCCTGATACCATGATTGTCCCGGATATGCTGGCATCGCCTGTCGCTCGCAGGGCGTTGGCCCCTACGGAGGGGACAGCGAGCAGTACAAGGGAAAAGTAGTAGACGGACATATATTCCACGATCAGGGGTAGCGTCGTCGCGTCAGCGCCCAGAAGGCTGAAGAGTGGTTCTATGGTGACCCAGCCGATGAATGACACGATGACCATCACAAGGGCTACCAGTGACAGTCCGTCACTGGCCAGTCGTTTTAATTATGCCTGATTTACGCTGCCTACTGTTATGGCGAGAACAGATGAAAAGCCGATCGATATGCCCAGAGACAGCGACATAACCGCGCTCGTCACCGGAAAGGTAAAGCTGTAGGCGGCCAACTCGTCGGTGCCCACCTGGGCGAGAAAAAACGCTTCGACAATACCAGCGCCAATGCTGGCGGTAATGCCGAGTATCATGGGGGCAGTAAGTCTAAGCAGCCCCCTGCCTATTGGTCCCTGGACCAGCCTGGCTTCTGCTTGTTTAGCATTGCTCATGCAGTCTGAGGCAGACCATTAGCCGGCAGGTCCTCACCAATCAACTCGGCATTGAATGGGGTCAACTGGTAAACGTAGTAGTTGAGCCAATTGTTAAACAGCAGGTTGCCGTGACTTTTCCAGGTAACGATAGGCTCTTTCCGAGGGTCGTTATCAGGGAAATAGTTTTCTGGGACCTCCGGATTCATGCCTGCAGCCAGATCTCTCTCATACTCGTCTTTAAGGCAATTGGGTTCATATGCCGAGTGGCCCGTAACGAACAGGTGCCTGCCGTTTCGATTTGCCCAGATGTAGGGACCAGCTATGTCGGAATCGGCAATGATCGCGAGTTCGGGGACTTTCAATAATTCCTGTCTCGGCACTTCCGCATATCGTGAGTGAGGCGCATCAAACACATCGTCAAACCCTCGGGCTATCTGTGAGTAGGGATCGACTAATTTGTGCGGGTAGACGCCGCTGATCTTGCGAGGCAAAACGTGCTTTTCGACACCGTACAGGTGATACATCGCTGCTTGCACAGCCCAGCATAAGAACATGGTGGAGGTAACATGGCTGACAGACCAGTCCAATATTTCCGTTATGTCGTCCCAGAAGCTGACTTCTGAAAAGGGCACCTGTCCGAGCGGGGCACCGGTGACGATAAATCCATCATATTTCTGCTCCCTTACCTGATCAAAGTCTTTATAGAAATTATCCATGTGTTCTATCGGAGTATGCTTTGATGGCTTGTCACTGATACGTAGCAGCTCAACATCCACCTGGAGGGGTGAGTTGGAGAGCATTCTCAACAGATGTATTTCAGTTTCGATCTTCTTCGGCATAAGGTTCAGGAGCAATACGCGGATAGGTCGAATGTCCTGGTGACTGGCAGAACTATCAGTCATGCAGAAAATGTTCTCGCGGTTGAGAACCTCCAGTGCTGGCAGACCATCAGGTATATTGAGTGGCATGATTTTTCCTCAGCAAAAAAAAACCTACTCAGCTTGTCGCTAAAGTAGGCCTTCTCTTTAGCTGTATTTTTAGAGCGCCCGCAAGCTGATATCAAATCGGCGCTGTCGAGGATTGTACTGGGTTTCAGGGCCAATCGCTACTGCCATAGGATCGCTGGAGGCGCTGCATCCCGTTGATCCAGCGGTCATGATCATTGGCCTTGCGTTGAATGTAGGTATGAACCTCCGGGTGAGGTAACACGAGGAAACGTTCTGCCCTGATCGTCTCGACAACAGACTCGCAGAGTTCCGCAGGCTCCATCAACCCATCGATGCTGGCGACACCGTCCGGATTATCTTCGGTCATGGCGGTTCGTACCGCCTGTGGGCACAGGCAGGAAACCTTTATACCTCGCTCCCCGTAGGTGATAGCAACCCATTCAGCGAAGCTGACTGCCGCATGCTTGGTTACCGCATAGGGCGCGGAACCGACCTGGGTTAACAGGCCGGCAGCAGAGGCCGTGTTCAGGAGATAGCCAGAGCCTCGCTCG
This sequence comes from Candidatus Allofontibacter communis, assembly GCA_964220205.1. Classification (GTDB taxonomy): domain Bacteria; phylum Pseudomonadota; class Gammaproteobacteria; order Pseudomonadales; family Azotimanducaceae; genus UBA9659. The sequence continues at coordinate 2,676 of CAXPUI010000396.1, forward strand.
ATCATCGCCGGAAGGGCAGCCCTGGCGGCATAGACATGGGACATGACGTTGATCTCCCAGAGTCGCTGCCAATCTTCATTGGCGGCTTCCGCGCCACCCCCGACGCCAATGCCGGCGTTACTGCACAGCAGATCTATCTGACCATAGGTGCTTTCGGCTGTTCCTACCAGATTGATGATGTCATCTTCAGAAGCCACATTGGTGACGATCGGATGAGCACCCGTTTCATCAGCAACCGCCTGTAATCCGTCTGCATTCATGTCGGCGATGACAAGTTGTCGGGCCCCCTCTGCGGTAAAGCGACGGGCCATTTCTCTCCCGATACCGCTTGCTGCGCCAGTAATAATGATGACCTTGTCTTCTAGTTCCATGGGTGTGACTCCTGATAACGAGGGGTGTTATGACAGCGTTTCTTGGCAGGGCTATTCCACTTCCCTGATTGACTCGCGAATGATGTCAAAGATTTCATTGATCTGTGCTTCAGTGACTATCAGCGGAGGAGAAAGAACAATGATATCCCCGATAGTCCTGACCCAGGCACCTTTGTCATAGCATCGCTTGCCGACTTCTGCACCCCGCTGCATGGGGGCGCCATCTCGAGGAGCCAGCTCGATTGCGCCGATCAGCGGCAGTCCTCTCGCATCGATGACGTGAGGCTCGCCGGCAAAGCTCATCAGGCCATTGAGCCAGGCGTCCTCCAGTTCGCCAGCTCTGTTAAACAGGCCTTCGGATTCGTATATGTCGAGGGTTGCCATGCCAGCCGCACAGGCAACAGGATGACCTGAATAGGTATAACCATGATTGAGCTCAACGCCGGGCGTGTCGATCTGCATGAAGGTGTCGTAGACTTCATCTGAGACGAATACGCCACCCAGGGGAATAGTGGCATTACTGATTCCTTTTGCCGTCGTCACGATATCGGGGAGTACATCAAATTTTTCTGCGGCGGAAGCAGCGCCGAGTCGTCCAAAGCCGGTAATAACCTCGTCAAAAATGAGAAGTATGCCGTTGTGGCTGCAAATTTCCCGAAGGCGTTTCAGGTAACCCTGAGGTGGCAGGATGACGCCGCCGGCGCCTGCTACTGGCTCTACGATAACGGCGGCTATATTGTCAGCTCCATGCAAGTCGACCAGGCGCTGTAAATCTTCAGCAAATTCAACACCGTGGGGCGGTAATCCCCGGGAAAATGCATTGCGTTCGATATCCAGGGTGTGACGGATATGATCGGTACCGGGCAGCAACTGGCCGAAATTCTGACGATTCTTGACGAGGCCGCCCACGGAAATACCGCCGAAGCCCATCCCGTGATAGGCCTTTTCCCGACCTATCAGGCGCTGCCGTGAGCCGTTTCCCTTGTGTTGCTGGTAGGCGAGAGCAATCTTCAGGGCGGTATCAACAGACTCTGATCCGGAATTGGTCAGGAAAACATGATTCAGAGGGTCAGGAAAATGTTCCACCAGCCTGCTCGCGAAATTGAAAGCATGTGGATGCCCGCTGTTGAAGCTGTGAGCGAAATCGAGTTCGGCAAGCTGGTTTGAGATAGCCTCATTGATGCTGGGCCGATGATGGCCCGCATTGACACACCACAACCCTGCAGAGACATCCAGTAGTTTGTTGCCATCCGAGTCGTGATAGTACATGCCGTCAGCGGCGACGATGAATCTGGGACTCTCCTTGAAGTTCCGGGCTGCGGTAAAGGGCATCC
>CAXPUI010000397.1:0-2529 GCA_964220205.1 Candidatus Allofontibacter communis
GCACGACCGGAGACCACACCTATAACCACCATCATGAACTCCCGCATTTTCTTCAACGGTTTCGATGAATCGACCCCCATATAGAGAACATTAAAGTGCAGGTTACCGGTCCCTACACCGAGGACGAATCGACCACCGCTGATTTCATTCAGGTCACGGGCTTCTATGCCCGTCATCCACGGGTCCCGTGCATAAGCATTGACGATATAGGTACCCACCTGGACTTGACTGGTTGCGTTGATCACGGCGGCGGCTGTAATCGTCGCACTCCGCCCGGCGTCAACGGTATAGAGAGCATCAATACCAGCTGCTTCAGCCGCCGACGCGATAGCAGTCATTTTTTCAATGGACTCTTCAAAGCCCAACATCATGCCGGTTTTCATCATGGATCCGTATCTCCGTCCTATCCCATTCAAGACCTGACTTGAAGATTAACCCAAATGCAGGACAGGATTGACTGTAGCCCCTTATTCAATCGTCTGATCTGTGCTGCAGGTCAAACCAGTTACAGGATTACAGGCAATAACCGGTTTGACCGAGTAGCCGGTCTGAAAGGGATTGCTATCCTGGTAGTAGTCTGTGCTTATCGCCTGGGCACCGCTTGCAAAGGCCTTACCACGGCGCACCGTGTCGGGTATACGAGCTTCGAGTGTGTTCGCGTCCGCCCGAGTGCGAACCATATAACCAGCGCGCACCCTCGATTGAATCAGGCGGAAGTCGCTAATCGGGTCGTTGATGATCTGTATTGCTGCAGCCCGATGAGGGGGTGCTACGGTGGTAAACATAACTCGAGGGTTATCGCCTTCAAGATACAGCTCTCGCTTGGCCCCCCCCTCGTCCAGCACAACCAGAAAGGTACCCCTTACAGCGTCAATATAAGGCCAGACAGGCCCATTATCAGTCAAAATCATCTGCGGCAGGATCAGCTTCATGCCGAGTTCCTCCACAAGCAATGCATCAAGGGAGCTAAATGCCACATGATCGAAGAGATGAGGGTCAGGCAGACCTTCAACAGCACTATCCTTGGCATTGAAACTGATCCAGACCGGGATGTGGCCGGGATTCAGCAGGGACCAGCTCTTCAGCTGTCGCAAACAGGTTCGCAGCGTTGCGCAATGCGTCTGCATGTCGATGACCTGTATATGACCGACAACAAAGTCATCACTGCCCGGTTCATAGAAGAGGTCCAACTCGAGCTTTCGGATGCCTGAATCCAGTTGTTCATCCAGGGGAATATGCGCGTAAGCCAGGGCCGCTGCAGCTTGCGGATCAAGAGCCTCAAGTGCCGCCCTATGCTCTGGCAGCATCGCTTTCTTATAACTGTTATGGCTGCCCACAAACTGTAGCTGATTGATGCGCAGACCCTCGGCAAGAGACCAGTTGGAAATGCTCAGCAACAGGACCCATAAAACGAACTTCACCATGCCTTCCCTTACTTAACCTCAAAAAAGTCTGCTGCTTTACCAGCAATAATGCCTTCAGACTGCCCCCTCGTCGAGCAGCCGGGGCCAATGCCAAGCACCGCTAACGCCAGGGTTGGCCCGCAGAAGACCAGCACGAATCACCGCTCGACAGACCAGATAAAGGCTTTTTTTGCGAAGAACACGCCACATCGAGACCGCTCGCCTGAGCCTCCGATGATATGTAAAAATGACAACCCACCAAAACCAAGATAGCACTGGCATGCGAACAATTCTCTTAGCAGCTGCTTGCTGGCTACTAACCCTTTACCCTGATCAAGCTCACGCTGACAACCCGCCGAACGACATTCTCATCCACAACGTCACGACTATTGACGGAGTGGCAGGCAGAAAAACAGGCCAATCGGTACTCGTTAAAGATGGCCAGATCAGCGCTGTCAAGAATACCGAAAAGGATGTCGAGGCTGCTGCGGTCGTCATCGACGGAACCGGTCAATACCTGATCCCCGGTCTCTGGGACATGCACGTTCACATTGTTTACGAGCCAAGACTGACCGATCTCATGCCTGAACTGTTCCTGGATTACGGCGTGACCAGTGTCCGCGATACCGGCGCCCTGTTGCATGAAATCAAACCAGAGATCAGCCGCTGGCGCGCGCAGGGTCCTCTTGCGCCTGATATCTATTTCAGCGGTCCGCTGCTGGCTGGCCGCCTCGTTGTCTACGACGGCAACGGGCGTACAGAAATCGGCACCGCTAACGCTTCAGCCAGCAACGCCAAAGACCAGATCAACCAGCTATACGAAGCAGGCATTGATTTCATCAAAATCTATGAACTAGTCAGTCCGGACGTATTCAACGCCATGGTCGCCACCGCCCGCCAACTGGACCTGCCCATCGCCGCGCACGTGCCCCTTTCAATGAAGGCTGGGGATGCCGGCCCTCACGTTAACTCCATGGAACACCTGAGAAATATAGAGAACGCCTGCGCAGACAATGCCGATCAATTACACCTGGAGCGAACGTCTGTGCTCACGGAACCGGGTAATCGATCCGGGTACGAACTACGCAGCCATCTACACAGCACGCAACGACCCATCGCACTGGCG
>CAXPUI010000398.1:0-5624 GCA_964220205.1 Candidatus Allofontibacter communis
GTGACTGGAGTTCAGACGTGTGCTCTTCCGATCTGTTGCTCGATGAAGAAGTCGCGCGCTGGCTAGCTGACCAGGCTGCTCTCGCGCAATGAGTAAATTTAGATAAGGGGTAATCAATCCATGGCTAACGATCCATTCACCACCGATAACTGGAGTAAGGCGCCCTATAATCGTCGGAGTTTCCAGAAGATACAGTCACTGTTTCCTACTGCGCGCAGTACGCGCGGCACAGGGCCGGTTTACGAGTTTGGTGAAGCACCGAGAGATGTGTCAGGGATCAGCTATACGGGACTCGATGGTAGTACCAGAACCGTTCAGCAGATGCTTGATGACACGTTTACTGACTCATTCCTGGTGGTGAAGGACAGCAGGATTATCAGCGAGAACTATTTCAACCAGATGGGGCCGGACAGCCATCATCTGATGAATTCCGTCAGCAAATCCTTCATCGGCGCGCTGGTCGGTATCGCGGCGGCAGAAGGCCATATTGAGGTGGAACGACCAGTTTGTGACTATGTGCCGGAGTTGTCGGAGAGTGCCTTCCGCGATACAACTATTCGTACCGCGCTGGATATGACCGCAGCCGTTGAATTCGGTGAGGACTATGCGGATCAGGGTGCTGATTTCTGGGAGGAGACGTCAGTCGTGGGTTGGCAGCCTGCACTGGTGAAGCCGGGTGCGCCGGTTACCCTGCTCGACTATGCCTTGACGAGACAGGCGATGGAGCAGCAGGAAGGGGAAAAATATCATTACCGGACCATATTAACCCATATCCTTGGCATGGTGCTTGAGCGAGCAACAGGCACGCCATTACCCGAGTTGTTGCAATCCAGGCTCTGGTCCAGGCTCGGTCCGGAACAGGATGCCTGTATCGTGGTTGACCGGGTTGGCTTCCCCTATGTGGGCGCGGGTATGAACGCAAGTACTCGCGACCTCGCGCGATTCGGTCAGATGATCGTGGGCCGAGGTGCCCTGGGGAGTGACCAGATTGTGCCTGGCGATTGGATCGACGATATGCGTTACGGCGAGCCGCACTCCGCAGACCTGCTCGCTGCAAGCGAATATGCTGAAGTCCTGCCGGGTGGTCACTATCGTAATCAGTTCTGGGTCTCTGACGCTGAACGAGGCATTCTGCTTTGCATCGGCATTTATGGACAGACGATCCATGTGAATATGACGACCGGTACGGTCATGGTGAAGTTTTCCTCTCACCCGGAGCCAGTGGATATGCCACTCTTCCTGGATACTTTCGCTGCACTTGATGCGCTGTCTGAATCGATCTGAGTCAGACCTCGAGGTTTACATCGGTTAACCCGAAGAGCAGGGGCTTCAGTCGGCTGGCGGCTCGTGCCCGTAGTCCGTCGCTGGCGTTGGCCAGCACGAAGCCGGCGATGCTGCGGACAGGTTCAGACCACCAGGCGCTATTCAGGACCAGCTTCGGCGGCTGGGCCTGGAACTGCTGGACGGGCGCCACTTCGCGGACCCGCTCTGTTTCAATGGCGAGTAGAGCCGCGTCCAGCAGATTGTGATCGATGGTTTTTCCCTGGAGCAGGGGGACCAGGTGATTCGCGGCGACAATACTGTCCCGCAACGCGATATTGATGCCCTGGCCACCTACGGGTGACATGGTATGGGCTGCATCGCCAATGACCAGAGCGCCGGGGCGTGACCATCGGGTGACGCGATTTGATTCACTGACCAGGAGGAATGGATGTTCCAGGGCCGAGCGGTTGGCAGCCAGATGTTCCGCCAGATCATCGGTCACAAGGCGCTCCATTTCCTGTAACCAGTGCGTGGTGCCTTCTCCTTTGACTGTCTTGTAGTAGCCCTTGAGAATTATCCAGCCGATCTGCAGGTTTCCGTCCCAGGTTTTATAGGCTATCAGGAGATGACCCCGGCCTGCATAGGCCCTTACGCCCTTAAAGTCATCGGGGCACGGCACTTTGAACCAGACAATATCCATGGGCGTGTTGATGGCGGCAACCGGTAGGTCAAGCATTCGGCGAAGCAGGGAGTTACGTCCATCGCAGCCTATGACAAGATCTGCCGGTAGATCTTGTTCTCCGGCATCGTCCTCGTACGTCAGGCCGGTCACGCGATCACTGTCCTTCAGGAGGGAGCGTACCGAGGCACCGCGTAGAAAATCCAGATAGCCGGTATCAAGCGCCTTGTCGATGAGGTATTCAAGGAATGCGGGTTGTGATATCGCCATGGGTGGTCTGCCGGCGAACCAGTCGGGCTCAAGATCCAGGGTTAGCAAGTGCTGGTTGTTGAGATAGAAGCTGAAGTTACCTGGTGTGAACGTCGGTACTTTGTCAGCGATGTCGGTCACACCGATTGATGCCAATGCGCTGATACCACTTGGCATGAGGATCTCGCCACGGAACTCCCGGGCAAAATCCCGGCGCCGTTCGATCAGGGTCGTGCGAATCTGCCGACTCGCCAGTATCAGGGCAAGGGCAGCACCTGCGGGTCCCGCGCCAATGATGGCAACCTGGGTCATGGCTTGATTCTATCCGGTTGTGAGAGCAATGCTAGCAGTTCAGCGAGCTGCACAGGAAAAATGGCAGGGGTCAACTATGGTTTGATTTTCCTGAGGTACAATGGAACCATAAATGGCTGAAGATCTCCGTTCGGCCGTCGATCAGCGAAATGGTAATTAATGTCAGAGAGTAAGCCAAACGCCGATGTAATCATCGAAAACCTCCAGCTGGAACTGGCTAAAGCTCAGGAACGCATCAAGGTCCTGGAAGAAACCTTTGTCACCGAGGCCGAGGACCGTAAACTGGCAGAAGACGAGTTTGCGGTCATCATGCAGAGCGAACGGTTTTTGCGCCGTAGTGCGGAATTGACCCATGTCGGTTACGCGATTTGGGACGACATCCTGGACCGTGATGTGACTGTGTCAGAAGAACTTGCGCTGATTCATGGACTGTCGCGTGAAGGCTACCTCGAACGAATTAACAGCATGGGCAGCTATCTCGAATTCGTGGTGCCGGAAGACCGGGAAAAGTACCAGGCCTACGAAGATGATTTTGCTGAGGATGACTCGGGCAGTGAAGCCGGCGTCGAATACCGAATCATGCGGACTGACGGCGAGGTTCGTCATTTATATCAACGCAGCCAATACGTACCGGTTGCTTCCGGGAAGCCCACGCAGTCTATTGTCGTTATCCAGGATATTACGGAGCTGAAGCAGTTTGAGCTTCAACTCCAGGAGAGCCAGGCGGCCCTGGAAGAAAACGAAGCCATGCTTAACCAGAGTGCAGCCATGGCCAATATCGGGCACGCCATCTGGGATAGGAGCAGTGAAACCTATGAATCGGTCTCAGACGGCTGGGCGAGTATATTCGGCTATACCGCGGACGAATTCTTAGCAGAGTTCAGCACAGTGGAGGACGATGCTCGTCTGATTCACCCTGAGGACCGGGAGCTATATCGACGCTACTATACGAGCTCAGATGACGAAGTGGTTATCGAGTATCGTATCTGTCGCAAGGACGGAGACATTCGACACATCAGGCAGGATTACCAGGTCATCTCGCAGGATACACCGGATTCAGACAGGGCGCTCGTGACGATCATTGATATAACGGAACAGGTATTGCGCGAGATTGAGCTGGATGATGCGCGACAGGCTGATGCTGACAGGGCGGCGACTCTCGAACAGTTGAACCGGGCATTACTGGAAACCCAGGACCAGGTGCGTAATGCACAGCAGCAGGCGGAGCAGGCCAACCAGGCCAAGAGTCAGTTTCTTGCGACCATGAGCCACGAAATACGTTCCCCTTTGCATGTGCTGCTGACCATGAACTCGCTTCTTGCGGAATCTGATCTTACAGCGGAGCAACGGGAGTACGTGAATCTCGCCAGCGATGGCGGTCAGAATCTCATGTCGCTGATCAACGACATCCTTGATCTCAGCAAAATCGAAACGGGTAAATTGGAACTGCAATATGACTGGTTCAACCCCCACCAGACGATTGAGCAGATTGTTGAATACCATTACGGGCGCGCAGAGGAAAAGGGCATTGAACTGATAGGTGTAACGTCGCCTGTTGCCGCGGAAATGTGCCATGGCGATGAAAACAGGGTCCGGCAGGTTCTGATCAATCTGGTGACTAATGCGATTAAATTTACGCACACCGGTGGGGTTATCGTTCGGTTGCTGCCATCCGATCAAGGTATCGAAATTCAGGTGGAAGACTCAGGTATCGGCATCGCTGAGGATCGTCAGGACCAGATATTCGATGAATTCAACCAGGGAGAGCAGGGTACTACCCGAAAGTATGGTGGCACGGGACTGGGGCTCTCTATCGTCAGGCGACTGGTTGGCCTGATGGACGGCCATGTGGCACTTGAGAGTGTAGAAGGTGAAGGCAGCTTGTTCCGGGTTGTGTTACCCATGGAACGAGAAGGCTCGGCTTATCTTGAACTGTTGAATGCCGAAAATGATATCTACCTTGACCTTGAAAACCCTGTCCTTGCCCAGGGAATCTATGAGCAGGTCGAGCTTCTTGGCGGGCATGCGAGTATCGTTGGCGATGATGGGGTGAAAGCTGCGAGAGAGGGTCGCGAGGTCGTGTACCTCGTTGACGGCGCTAATCCACTTCAGTCGGCAAGCGAAGCCAGACGGCGTCTGTCTGCACGGTTGTCGGGTTTGTCGGCAAAACTCGGTGTGCTGGTTGGTTTGTCGAAAAGCAGTGCGTTGACAGACGGCTTGGAGGCTGGTTTTGAGACTGTGCTCCGTAAACCTTTCCGAGCGTCAGATATTCAATCTCAGCTGCTGGCGAGAGAGCAGGATGACTCGCAAGCTAAACAGAGCCAGCAGATCAGTCCTGAAACCCTTGAACTGGGAGCGGGTAAAGTGATCCTTCTGGTTGAGGACAGCGTCTCTATCCAGGCGGTAACTGAAGCCTTGCTTGTCCGACGGCAGTTCGAAGTCGTAATTGCGGACAATGGTTTACAGGCAGTTGAGCAAGCTGCTGACAGACAGTTCGACCTGATTCTCATGGATGTTGCAATGCCGGTAATGGATGGTCTGACGGCGACCCGTGAGATTCGAGGGAGGCCAGGTCTGAATCAAAAGAGTCCGATTATCGCGATTACATCGAACGCGTTTGCCGAAGACCGGGAACGTTGCTTGTCTGCCGGTATGGATGACTTCATCAGCAAGCCACTTAATATTGAGAGTTTTTTTGAGAAGCTTGCGCACTGGTTAGGCGCTGGTGAATCTGCGAGTAAGTCGCGGGTTGCAAGTGTTATTGAGAGTAAAATCGATGAGGCGATGTACCTGTCCATCGACGTGCTCGAAACACTGGCAGACAGTGTCTCCTGGGAAGTTCTGCCGAGCATCACGGATACCTACCTGGAGGAAAGTGCGAAGCGCGTCAAGCTATGCAAGGACCTGTTGGCGACCGGCGACCTGGCCGCGTTAGGTGAGCACGCACATGCCCTCAAAAGTAGTTCGGGCAGCCTGGGGTTGCTTAATTTTCAGGCTTTAGCAGCTCAGTTGGAACGTGCGGCGAAGCAATCAGAGGAGAGCGGCGTTGTTCAGCTTATGGGCAGGCTTGAAGAAGTTGCTCACTTCTCTTCCGCAGCGCTGCAAGCTTACATGGAAGAGC
>CAXPUI010000399.1:0-4141 GCA_964220205.1 Candidatus Allofontibacter communis
GCAACATTGGTCCCGACTGTCGACTTCCAGGTGACGGCGCCGCGCATGGGGTAGTTGATGGACGCGGCCAGCATGGCCGCTGCCGTAGCCTCGCTGGCACTGGATTCAAAGTGGACGTCAAGTTCAGTCAGCAAATCCTGGGCGTCAGCGAAGACGTCGATCAGGTGGGAGACCGGCGCGCCCTGGTATCCGCCGATGTAAGAGACGCCACATTCAAGCAATGCCTTGGTGACGGCCAGGATGTTTTCACCGTGAAAGGTATTTCCGGCACCCAGGCGCAGTGTCTTGACCTGCTCTTTGAAGGATCGTTCAGCCATAGTAAGTTCTCGACCTCTCATCCAAAATTAAATGATAATTCACGTGAATATGCAAGTAATATTTGGTAATCTCATGCGGTGCGAAACAAAAAGCCCCAGTTAATCAAACACCTCGCGGATCCCGCTAACGACGAATTCTTGCTCGAGCATTCGCCTTTCTTTCGGTTAACCCAGGCGGAAAGCCTTTACCAGAAACGCATGGCGGAGAACCTGAAGGCGGTAGGTATGGATATTCCCCGTTGGCGGATATTGATGATCCTGCATGAAAAGAGCCCTAGTACTATTTCGGAAATCGCTGAGCGTGCGTTAATGAATCTCTCCACGATGACCCGGGTGGCACAGCGACTTGAAAGAGACGGCCTCGTTAAGCTGGCTTCTAACCAGCAGGATGCAAGAAGCACGGATGTTCACATTACACCGGAAGGTGATGCAGCGGTGGAGAAAATCCGCGCGGTAGCGAGTCGTACCTTCCGTCGGGCAACCGAGGATTTCAGTAGTGCGGACCTTGAGCGACTTAACCTGCTGTTAACCAGGTTGAGCCAGGCATTGCTCTGAGGGTCCTCATGCCTGCGCTACCCTAGTAAGATTCGCCCATGAACGAAGTAGACCCTGAATCGCGCGAGAAAGGAAAGTCCCTTCGACCCTTGAAGTCGCTCGTACCTTTTATCGCTCCATACAAGGGGGTTCACCTGGTCGCTCTCTTGGCCCTGTTGCTTTCGTCTGCTGCGACCCTGGCGATGCCCATTGCGGTTGGCAATGTCATTGATTACGGGTTCTCGGTTGATGATGCCGACAGAATCGACCGGTACTTTTATATTCTGCTGTTGTTTGCCGTGGCCATCGGTCTGTTTGGCGCCGCTAGGGCCTATTTTGTCCACTGGTTGGGTGAGCGGGTCGTCGCTGACTTGCGCAGGCAGGTGTTTGCACACGTGATCTACATGGATCCCCATTTTTTCGAGACCACCAAGATCGGCGAAGTCCTGTCACGCCTGACGGCAGACACAACCCTGATCCAGTCCGTTTCCGGGGTAAGTCTTTCGATTGTCCTGCGATCGTCAATCCAATTCATCGGGGCGTTGGTGTTGCTTGCTTACACGAATATTGAGCTGATGGGTATTCTTATGCTCATCCTGCCGATGGCTGTTCTCCCGATTCTCGGTGTGGGTCGATGGTTACGACGCCTCTCGCGAGCCTCCCAGGACAGGATTGCTGATGCGAGCGGCCAGGCGGCAGAAGTCCTGGGCAATGCGGAGACAGTGCAATCCTTCGTGGCTGAAGGTCTAGAAGTGAATCGATTCAGTCACGCGATCGAGGTGAGCTTTACGACCGCTGTACGGCGGATCAGGGTGCGTGCCTTCCTCACAACACTGGCGACGGTCAGTGTCTTTGGTGCCCTGATTTTTGTTCTTTGGCTCGGTGCCAAGGAAGTATTGAGTGGCGAAATGACGAGTGGAGAGCTTGGTCAATTCGTCCTTTATGCGATGTTTGTCGGTTTCTCGGCGGCAGCCTTAAGTGAGGTCTGGGGTGAGGTTCAGCGTGCAGCGGGTGCCATGGAACGGTTGACAGAGTTGCTGTCGATACGCTCTGGGATTCAGGTTCCCTCGCAGCCGTTGCTGCTGCCCCAGCCGACCAGAGGCGAAGTGGGTTTTCAGGGTGTCAGCTTCAGTTATCCATCACGCCCGGGAGAACTGGCAATCAACGACTTTTCACTGCAGATAAATGCGGGCGAACATGTTGCTATCGTTGGTCCCTCAGGCGCAGGGAAGAGCACTCTCTATCAACTGCTGCTGAGATTCTATGAGCCTCAGGTGGGTACCATGACAATTGATGGTGTGGATATTCAACAGGTTGACCCCCAGGCTGTCCGGCAGGCGCTGGCGCTGGTGCCCCAGGAATGTGTGATTTTCGGCGCGACAGCGATCGAAAACATTCGCTTTGGGCGACCGCAAGCGAGCGACGCAGAGGTAATCGCTGCAGCCCGCACAGCATCGGCGCATGATTTTCTTGTTCGTCTGCCACAAGGATATGACACGTATTTGGGCGAGAGAGGGGCCAGATTGTCAGGTGGTCAGAAGCAGCGGATTGCTATCGCTCGGGCAATCCTGGCAGATCCCGCAATACTGCTGCTTGATGAGGCGACCAGTGCGCTTGATTCTGAAAGCGAGCGGCTTGTTCAGGCGGCCCTGGACAGCTTGCAGCAGAACCGGACCACCATGGTGATTGCCCATCGTCTGGCAACAGTGCTTGAGGCTGACAGGATTGTCGTCCTGGAAAACGGCCGCATTCTGGATACAGGGCGACATGAAGAATTGGTGGCCCGGAATGCGGTTTATGCGCGGATGGTTAAACTTCAGTTCGGGAATACTGGAGCCTCGACATCCGATGCCACGCCTTTGTCCGTTGCCCTGCCCGAGGGTTAATCAGATAGGTTCGGCTTGTGTTGGGAGCTGATCAGGGGGTGAACACGACCTTGATGGCTTCCTCGGCGACAAGCTGTGTTTCATAGGCTTCGCTGGCCTGCTCCAGGGAGAAAGTGTGGCTGACCAGCGGTTTGCGATCGATTTTGCCGGAAGCTATCAGGCGGGCAGATTCGATGAACTCGTCCATTTCCCATGCCCAGGAACCATGAACCTGTACACCTTTGCGGACGATGATGTTGTAGTCGAGCGTAATGTCCTGTTCAAAGACAGCCACAATAACGACCTTGCCGTTCTGCCTGACGATCGACAACGCCTGTTCCAGGACGCTGGGGCCGCTGGCATTCTTGCCCATGCCGGCACAATCGTAGACAACATCGACACCGCCGGTGGTTCCACTCAAGAGGTTTTCACTGATCAGGTGGTCACCAGACAGGACTTCGGTCAGGGCGCTGTCTCGGACATTGATGACCTGATCAGCCCCGAGTTCCTCGGCTTTAGCCAGGCGTTTATCGGACAGGTCGACGACGATAACCTTGGCCGTTGAGCGTGCCTTGATGCATTGGAGTATGCCAAGGCCTATGATGCCGGCCCCGATGATGACGTGGGTTTCACCATCGGCTGCAGCACCGAGATTGGCAGCGTGCAGCGAGGTTGCCAGAGGTTCAGTCGTTGCGGCTTCTACATAGCTGATATCGTCGTTGATTGGGACAAGAGTAGTTGCCATCTCGGCGCTGATTCGAATGTATTCAGCGTTACCGCCCATGCCCACCGTAGTGACGCGGTCACCGATGCTGACACCTGGCACATCACCGTTGATCTCGACAACCTCGCCGCTGAATTCGTGTCCCAGGACGCGACCTGAATCGATGGGGCTGCCGAGTTGAAGGAACATGCCATGACGGTAGGTGTGCAGATCGGAGCCGCAGATACCACAGGCGCCGACCTTTAGCAGGACTTCACCGGCAGCGAGTACCGGTTTATCGATTTCTTCGAATCTGACATCGCGTGGACCATGAAACACTGCTGCTTTCATTTGCTCATTCCTCGGTGGGTGCGCCCAAAAGGCGTCGTATGTTGTCCGGTATCCGGATGGCTTTCAGGCTTCCATCTTCCTGGATCTCTGCATAGACCCGGGTTGCGCTCCCCTGGGTGACCAGTACTTCGTCGGAACGGCGGCTGGCACGGCAGCTCCAGGTCAATGTTGAATTGGAGATCTCCGCTAATTCCAGGCGCGTGATGATCCTCTCCCCGTAGGCTGCAGGACCTACGAACTCAAAATTAACCCGGCCCATGACGAAAGCCGTGCGGTCCTGCTCGACCATTTGCTTTACAGGGTAGCCTGCCTGGGCGAAGAATTCGTGCTCAGCATCGTTGAACCATGCCAGCATCCTCGGAAAGTAAACC
>CAXPUI010000400.1:0-5178 GCA_964220205.1 Candidatus Allofontibacter communis
CCGGTTTCCCGGCAGATGACGCGACGGTTGATTTGGATATTTACGAAAGCATCAGCGGTGGCAACAGTACAAACGGCGTCCTCGAACTTGAGTTATTGCCTCTTGAAGCCTACGAGGAGGTGAACTAATGCAAGTAATAAGAAAAATGAGTAACAAGAATACCGCCCCTGCAGTCGCTACTCTCCTTATGTTTGGCTTGTTGATTGGTGCTGGATCAGCAGGCGCTGCACCTGCCGCCGAAAAGTTCTTCTCCATGTATGTTGGTGAATCGGTGGTCTGGGATGTTGGTGACGTTGAGCGCATCGTTTTAGGTGACGGTGACGTTGTCAGCACAAGGCTGTTGAGCAACGGTGAACTAGTGATCGTAGCGGACGCAGAGGGTAATACGAACATCCACCTGTGGGGCAAAAGCGGCTGGCGCGCTGAAGCGACCGTGCATGTGCTCGCCGGCAAAACCAATCGTACGACAACGGAGCTAGGCGCGCTGCTGCGTAATGTTTCAGGTGTCAGCGTCAATAGTGTGGCAGGCCGCGCAGTTGTTGAAGGTAATATTTTCGCCAGCGATGAAGATATTCTTGAAAAGGTCCTGGCGCTGTATCCTGACGCTATTAATCTAACGAAAGTCTCGAACGCCTTCTCTGAAAAGATGGTTTATCTGAACCTTCAGCTGGTAGAGTTCAGTACGAACGACCTGGAGAACCTGGGCATTGATTGGGGCGCCAGTATGGCGGGCCCTACCGCCGCTCTCTATCGGGCGTGGAACACCAACTCCGCTTACCGGCCCGCGAACCCCTCAGACTTTACTGGTGACCTTAAAGATCTCGCGAATGATGCGAGAGGATCTTTGTCTTACTTCGGCATCGCAACTCAGATCAACTCTAGAATCAATTATCTGGTGACAACCGGGCGGGCGTTCCAGCTGGCTTCTCCCAGACTGAGTGCACGTAGCGGTGGTGAGGCTGAGTTCCTGGCAGGCGGGCAGGTCCCCGTCGTGACGAGTAACATTAATGGTACGACAATCTCCTACAAAGACTTCGGTATTTCCCTCCAGATAGCGCCAGTCGCCGATGACGATGGCAACATCACTGCGCGGGTGGCAACTGAAGTCAGCAGCCTCGACCAGGCGAATGCCGTCGGGGGTGTCCCAGGATTTAAGACCCGGGCAACCTCAACCGATGTCACCATGAAAGACGGCGAGACTTTGGTGATTTCGGGTTTAATGAACAGTGAAATGAATTTGTCAGAAGATCAGGTGAAATGGTTGGGCGATATCCCCATTTTGGGAAATTTCTTCAAGAACAAGTTCGACCAGGGCGGAAAAACGGAATTAGTTATATTTATTACTCCAAGCGTTATCGACAGTAAGCACGATATCAACCTTCAGGAGGCTGCGCGCCGGGACGGCATGATCCAGCGCATGAACGATGCTTTCAAAGCAGGGCTGGTCGAATAACCCATGTTTGAAGTCATTGTAGAGTCAAAAGATTCAGACACACAGACACTGAGGTGTATGCTGAATCGCTGCGGGATTGGAAAATCCCGAGACAACCTCGTGCAGTTGCGTGGCTGGAAAGTCGCCGGTATTCACGCCGAAATAGAACAGGGCGAGGATGGCCTTTACATCATCGATAAGGTTGATGCCGGTACTTTCGTTAACAGCGATCGTGTTGACCGCTATGGGCCTTTAACTGAAGCCGATGTAATCGCAATTGGCAATTACCGATTGAGTGTTCGAGCGCTGGGGGTTGCTGAAGAATATCGCGCGAAAGAAGAACAACAGGTAACAGAGCAGCCGAAGGGTGACGTTGAAGACAACGACATCACGGTTGCACCTCAAACTGCATCGGATCCGTTGCGTGAGCAATACATGATTTGGCAGCAGCATGTTCATGAAGAACTCGTCAAACGCATGGATTTGAAGCGGCTGGATGTCGGTACGCTGAGTGACGATGATTTGAAAGAACGGATTCGGGACCTAATCAGGGAAATCCTGGAAGAGTTGCGCTCCGGGATCCCCGAGGGGGTCGATGTCGAGCAACTCATTAACGATGTGCTGAATGAGGCAGTAGGTCTTGGACCGCTGGAAGTGCTGCTGGCGGATGATGACATCACCGAAGTTATGGTTAATGCGTTCGACGATATATATGTAGAGCGCGGCGGTCGTCTCGAGCCGAGTGGTGTGGCGTACACCAGTCACGTCGCTGTGCTCTCTGCGATAGAGAGGATTGTTTCGCCTCTCGGTCGTCGCATTGACGAAAGTTCACCGATGGTTGATGCCCGGTTGAAGGACGGATCTCGGGTAAATGCGATCATCCCACCGTTGGCATTGCGCGGGCCGTGCATCACGATAAGGAAGTTCTCAAAGAAAAAGCTTGAAGCTGATGACCTCGTTGGGTTTGGTGCGGTTAACCAGGCCATGGTGAAATTCCTCGAGGTTGCCGTGGTCAACAAAAAAAATGTAGTGATTTCGGGAGGAACGGGCTCTGGGAAGACAACGCTCCTGAATGTGCTGTCTAATTTTATCCCTCACGGTGAAAGGGTCATCACAGTGGAGGATGCCGCGGAACTACAGCTGGCTCAGCCGCACCTGGTCTCACTGGAAGCCCGGCCGCCGAATATGGAAGGCAAAGGTGCGATTCCGATACGGGACCTCGTAAAGAACTGCTTGAGGATGCGTCCGGACAGAATTGTCGTCGGTGAGTGTCGCGGGGGTGAGGCACTGGACATGCTCCAGGCGATGAACACCGGCCACGAGGGTTCTTTAACGACAGCCCACGCCAACACGCCCAGAGACATGTTGTCTCGTTTAGAAGTCATGGTGCTGATGGCAGGGATGGATCTGCCGGTTCAAGCGATAAGAGAGCAAATTTGTTCTGCGGTTGACATCATCGTGCAGCAAACCCGATTCCCGGATGGCAGCAGAAGAGTCACGGCCATCAATGAAGTCACGGGTATGGAGGGGGGCATCATTCAGATGCAGGAGATCTTCGAGTATCAGCAGGAAGTCTATGACCATGATGGCCGGGTGACGGGTTACTTTAATGCAACAGGAAGGGTGCCTGAATTCTACGAGGATATGCGTGCGAGAGGGCTCGATACCGATATGAGTCTCTTCGCCTAGAGGAATATGATGGAATTAGTGCTGACCGCCATCGCTGCCTTTATTTCTTTCTCGGTAACCGCCTATCTGCTCCTTTCCCTGGCAAACCGTGCCAGATTGTCCTTAGAGGAGGATATGCAGATTGAGGCCGACATGAACCTGAAAGAAATGTTCCTGTTTGTCGATGCCAGTAAGCTCATCAGGATCTACATCATCCTGCTCATTTCAGTGCCCTTGCTGGTGTTTATTCTGTCGCTGGACGTGATCGCGACGCTTGTTGCAGCAGGCATTATGGCTCTGGTGCCCAGCGCATATTATAGAAGAGCAAAAGCTGCACGACTCGCCCAGTTTGAAAGCCTTTTGCCCGATGCCTTTATGGCGATTTCCAGCAGCCTGCAAGCAGGTTCTAGTCTCATGGGCGCGCTCGAAAATCTGGTTGAGGATCAGCCAGCTCCACTCAACCAGGAGTTTGCCCTGTTGATACGTCAGGTCAAACTGGGCATTAACTTCGATGAAGCGTTAGTGGCGATGGAAAACCGCCTGCCATCGCAGGACTTTAGAGTGGCGCTTTCTGCAATTCGGATTTCCCGTGAAGTCGGCGGCAACTTATCTGAAGTGATTGAAAGCCTTGCCGCAACGCTTCGCCAGAAAGCTGCCATGGAGGGAAAGATAAAAGCATTGACGTCTCAGGGTGTCATGCAGGGATACGTAATGACCGGGTTGCCCATTTTATTGGCAGTTGTGCTGTTTTACATGGAGCCCGAGGCCATGAGTCAACTGCATACCACGACGATGGGCTATGGGTTCATGTTCGCAATCACGGTCATGTTGGTGCTGGGGTTTCTCATCATCAGAAGCATCACAAAGATAGACGTATAAGCTGACGCCATGTGGAATGACTTCATTCAAGGATTGACGGGCTTTATAGAGTCGGCCTGGGTATTCCTGCTCAATGCCAGCGCACCGGTATTGTTTTATGGCTATGGTCTCGCCATTGGCGTTGCTGTCGCCATTGTTTACGCCGTTTTTAAGTTTCTGCAGGCAACTGTGCCTGATGAAAACAGAGAGTTTATGGATCCATTGCCTCCTCTGCTGAAACTTATTTGGCCTCTCGTGAGAGTGATTTCTTACCACCTCTGCACCAACCTGCCGATAGATTATCTCAACCGTCTTGAGAAACGCTTACAACAAACCGGTGTCGCCTACCTGATGAGCGCAGAAGATTTTTTTGCTTTGCGGGTTATCAGCGCATGTGCCTTTCCTCTCCTGGTTCTGAGTGGAATGTTGATGCTCGAGAAAAGTCATCCGCTGGCTTTCGCCGGGGGTGTGGCCCTTGGCTTTTTCTACCCGGTGATCTGGCTTTCAGAAACAAAAAAGAAACGTGAAAAAGAAGTTGTGCGTGTTTTGCCGATGTATTTGGAGTTCATTTCAATGTCTGTGGAAGCCGGTTTGAATCTGAACGGGGCGATTGGCCAGGCAGTCGATAAAGGGCCCGCCGGTGCGCTGAAAAATGAGTTTCAAATCGTGATCAGGGATATAAGGTCTGGCGCGAGCAGGGCGGATGCTTTGGGCAGGTTGTCTGATCGTCTCGATATCCGGGAGGTGAGCACTTTTGTGCGAGCGGTGATACAGGCGGAAAGAATGGGTTCCAGTATGCGTAACCTGTTAAAGGTGCAGTCCGAACAGCGTCGCAATGAAAGGTTTCAAAGAGCAGAAAAAATGGCGATGGAAGCACCGGTGAAACTTATTCTGCCTTTGATGGCTTTTATTTTCCCCGTCACTTTTATGATTTTGGCTTTTCCCATTCTGGTCAAGTTTATGGATCAGGGATTCCTCTAATGGAAACAGGTTATCTGGACGTCTGCCCAGGCATGATGATTCAGAAAACAACGACCCTGTTTGAGAGGGCCCGGGGGCTTCTAGGTCGAAGCGCTTTATCGCCTCAAGAAGGGTTGTGGATTCAGCCTTGTTGGTCAGTTCACACGTTTTTCATGAACTTCACGATTGATGTTGTTTTTTTGGATGCGGCAGGGGCGATAAAGAAAATCGCTCATGGCCTTGCTCCCAATCGTGTTGCA
>CAXPUI010000401.1:0-2248 GCA_964220205.1 Candidatus Allofontibacter communis
AGACGCGATTAACGCAGCGGGGATTACCGATACCTTTGATCTTGGCAAGCTAATCAGTGGCTTCACTGCAAATATGAACTACTACGGATCGGTGACTTATACGATGCGGGGTATAGGTTTTCAGGACACGGCACTCGCGTCTCCTCAGACGATCAGTGTCGCCATTGACGAAATGCCGATCCCGTTCTCTGCCATGACAGGTGGGGCTATTTTAGACCTCGAGCGGGTCGAGGTGTTGAAGGGTCCTCAGGGCACTCTATTTGGGATGAATACCACGGGTGGGGCGATCAATTACATCGCCAACAAACCCACTGAGGAATTCGAGGGGGGCATAACGCTCGGTGTGGCAAAGTATGGGGAGGTCGACGTCGGCGGCTTCCTGAGTGGCCCGATCTCAGATTCACTCAGTTATCGAGTGGCGGTTCGTTCGATCACATCAGACGGTCACTACTACTCCTATACTGGAAATCAAGGCGCAGGCCCGAACCCCATGTGGGCATCGCGAGGATATGACTGGTCGTTCGATGACGAGAAGGGTGCCAAAGATCTATTTAACTCACGGCTGTCATTGCTTTGGGAGCCGAGCGATAGCTTTTCGGCGCTCTTGAGAGTCGATTATTGGACTGACGAGAGCGACAGCCCGATGCCCCAGTTTCAAGACGGCTGGCGGCGTTCCATGAATGGGGAGTTGCCCGACTTGATCGAAAACTATCCCACGCCTCCCGAAGACAATCGGGCCTCAGATTGGGGGCCGTGCGTAAACTCGGCGCGAACCGGTAACGAGAATAACAACACCGGCAATACCGATGTCTTTGGAGCACCTGAAAATTTAGGCAACCAGAATTGGACTCGGTGTAAGGACAATGCCCGGGACAACGAATACACGGCGATCAGTCTCAGGATGGACTGGGATATTGGTGATGTGACCCTGACATCGTTGACCAGCTTCAACGAGTTCGAGCGGGAGGAGGGGCTGGAAGCCGATGGCACTGTCTACCAAAACTATGAAGTTCATTTGCTAGGTGACATCGAAACGCAGTTCCAGGAGCTCCGTCTTGCAGGGCAGTTGGGTGATGCCGGGTCCTGGATCGTCGGCGCGAACTACGAGCACACGGAATCTGCAGATGATTTTCTTGCCACTTTTGGTTACTCAACGGTCGTGCCATTTACCTTTTTCACTGTCATACCGTTTGGCCCAACCGTGACATACAACAATCAGGAGACCGACACGTTGTCGGTATTCGGTAGCGTCGAATATGCACTGAACGACAATTGGTTGATGACGCTGGGTGCTCGCTATACGGACCAAGAGCGGGAAGCCACCATGTGTAACCAAGACAGTGGCGATGGCGTCAACGCCACCTTTGGTAATCAGGTGATTCAGTTTACGCAGCTTTTATCCACCGGCGCGTTTCAGGATGGGGGCAACGCTGTGCCTGGCGGTTGCTGGGTAACCTCGCAAGAGGCGCCGCTCTTCCACACCCAGAAGGATGGTTTTACCTACGAATTGAATGAGGATAACGTGGCGTGGAAGGCTGGTCTTTCCTACAGCGGGATTGAAGACTCACTGATCTGGTTTAACGTCACAAAGGGCTTTAAATCCGGCTCTTTTCCGACCATCGGCGCGACCACCACGCTTCAGTACAACCCGGTGACGCAGGAAGAGGTAATGTCTTACGAGCTGGGCAGCAAGCTGGGGTTGCTCAATGGGCGGATGCAACTCAATGCCGCCGCGTTCTTTTACGATTATGAAGACAAGCAGGTTGTCGGCTCAACGCCTGACCCGATACTCGGTCCGTTGCCTACGCTGGTCAACGTGCCTGAGTCTGAGGTGAAGGGGATCGATATTTCGATGGAGTGGTACCCCATTGATGGCCTCCGGATCGCGCCGTCTTTTACCTATGTTGATTCTGAAGTCACCGGCGAATATCGGAACTGGGACTCTTTTGCTCGCGCACCAATGAACGGGGATTCCAAAGATTTCTCTGGTCAGCCGTTCCCTGCTGTTCCAGAAACCTTCTTTAAGATGGACGTAGAGTACCGATGGCGCCTGTCGGGAGGTGCTGAAATGTACGTAGGCGGCAACGTCGACTATCAAGATGAGACCACAGCGGGTTTTGTCGATACTTGTCAGGAAGCGGGTGTGTCATGCACCAAAACATCCGTCGATATTCGGGACGATCTGTCTGATCTCAAAATCAAGCAGCGAACACTGCTGGATCTCAGGGCGGGGGTGGATTTCGACGCA
>CAXPUI010000402.1:0-3947 GCA_964220205.1 Candidatus Allofontibacter communis
CAGGCTGGCACTCGAGCACAAGCAGTCGAGTAAAATAGCGACAGCAGCCGAAATACAGGAATTGAGCGAGATTCCTGACATGTCGCAGATGAGGGCACTGGCGACGGTCGCACTGTCGCTCTGTTTCCTGTTGCTGTCATCAGAACTGCTGGTCTGGTCAGCAGCCAATATCGCTCAGTTGCTCGGTGTTAGTGAACTGCTCATCGGACTCACTGTCATTGCTATTGGTACCAGCCTGCCCGAACTTGTGGTTTCAGTGACGAGTGCTTTGAAAAACCAGACTGACATGGCCATTGGCAACATCGTCGGTTCCAATATTTTCAACCTCCTGGCTGCGCTGGCCATTCCTTGCCTGATCGCACCAACCAAGGTTGAGTTTGAGCTGTTATGGCGCGACTATTCCACCATGTTTGCTCTCACCCTGATGCTCGTAATCTTCGGTCTGCTCGGCGGTAGCAGCGCTGGTATCACTCGTCCGCGCGCTGCTGCACTGTTCACCATGTGGCTGGCTTATCTTGCCCTCCTTTACCAGAACACACTCAGCTCAACGCATGGTTAACCGGTTTGTTGCACTCACGCTCGTGATTCTGTCATCAGCATTGGCAGTCAACTGGATACTGGAAGATTCATCGGTCAATGAAACTGCCAGTACGCGCAACGATCCCGATCTTTACATGCTAGGCGCGACAATCAGTCAGTATGATGGCGATGGCGAACTGCAACACACGCTGGGCGCCACACGCCTGACACACTTCCCTCTGACGGACCTGACAACGCTGAAATCCCCGGTTATTGAACTGGACCCGGAGGAGAACGCTGCAAACTGGGATATCTCAGCTAAAGAGGGGCGAATCCTGTCGGCGTCGGTCTACCGGGAAGAGATCATCGAACTCTGGGAGCAGGTCCTCCTCGAGCAGTCGGCTAATGACGATCGGTTCATTTTGATTCAGACCAGCAGCCTGACTGTCTACCCCGAACGTGAGTATGCAGAGACGGATGACAAGGTCTATATCGACAATGAGTCCGGCAGAACGACCGCGGCTGGCATGAAAGCTTTTCTCGACACAGGTCGGTTTCAATTTTTCTCAAGCGACCAAGAGAGGGTCAACACCATCTTTCTGCCGAATTAACCCGCAAGTCGGGTGAGATGAACTGCCCTCGTTCATCCGGATAGGCTAGAATCAGCCCATGCTCAATCACCCGTGGCAAAAAAGTCTTAAGACGCTCTCCCTCACCGGCGTGCTGGCTCTCACCAGCTTGTCTGCGGCCGCGCTTGAATCAGACCGCGAGCAGGCAATCCGGATTCAGGCGGATGCTGCCATGGTCGATGAAAACGCGGGTACTTCAATCTATCGCGGCAACGTCATCATTCAACAGGGCACATTGAAAGTGACTGCGGAAGAGGTCGAAATCTTCAGTAACGACAGCGAGATAGTCCAGATCATTGCCAAAGCGGATCAGAATTCCAGTCGCCTAGCCCACTATCAGCAGCAGTTGAACGCCAACAATGATAGGGTTTCCGCAGAGGCTAAAAAAATCACCTACCTCGTCCAGGAAGAGAGGTTGCACCTTGCGGGAGACGCCAAACTGCAGCAAATCAATGACGAGTTTGAAGGTGAACTGCTCTACTATGACCTCGCCAAGGGCATCGTCAACCTCAGTGCCGGCGGCAATAATGACCGCATCAATATGACGATTTCACCAAAAAAATCGTCCCCCTGACAATGGCAATCCTGGAGGCAAAGAACCTCGCCAAAAGCTATCGAGGACACGAGGTCGTGCAGGACGTCTCGCTGTCCGTCGCTTCCGGCGAGATTGTTGGTCTGCTTGGTCCTAACGGTGCCGGCAAAACTACCTGCTTCTACATGATTGTCGGCTCAATCACCCATGATCGAGGCAGCGTCAGCATCGACGGCGCCGACATCACTGACTTCGCCGTGCACCAGCGGGCGCGCAAAGGCATCGGTTATCTTCCGCAGGAGGCCTCAGTGTTTCGTAAACTCAGTGTTCGCGACAATCTGCTGGCGATACTGGAGCTGCGATCCGACCTGCAACCAGCAGAAAGAGCGGAACAGGCTGAGCAGTTGATGGCTGACTTCAGGATCAATCACATCCAGAACAATCTGGGCCTGTCCCTGTCCGGCGGCGAGCGCCGTCGGGTTGAAATCGCAAGGGCATTGGCGACACAACCCAGTTTTATCCTGCTCGACGAGCCCTTCGCCGGTGTCGACCCGATATCCGTCAACGACATCAAGGACATCGTGCGTCATTTGACCGATCGCGGCATCGGCGTGTTGATTACTGATCACAATGTGCGCGAGACGCTGGATATCTGCGACAAGGCCTATATTGTCAGCGAGGGACATATCATTGCCGAGGGCAGCGCTCAGAGCATCCTTGACAACGATCAAGTGAAAGCCGTGTATCTTGGTGAGAACTTCCGGATGTAGGTCTCGCCCGATATTGGTATCATATTTGCATGGCGTTAAAACCTTCCATCGCTCTCCGGCTGGGTCAACAGCTGCGAATGACACCCCAGCTGCAGCAGGCGATCAAACTGTTGCAGCTGTCAACGCTCGATCTCGAACTGGAAATACAACAGGCGCTCGACTCAAACATCATGCTGGAGGAAGTCGACCCGGAGCTGGACGACTCACCGGAAGAAGAAACTTCTCTGGATACCCCTGAGGAAGACATTGAGGGTAACGCCAACGACGATAGCACGGTGCCAACTAATGCTGATGACAGCGCTACGGAGACTGAAAGTCTCGACCCGGAGATTGACGGCGATGCCATCTCGGACAGCCGCAACGAAGTCGATGCAGAAAGCATCGAAGAGGACCTGCCGATCGACACCTCCTGGGAGGATATTTACGACGACAACGTCATCGGGGCGAATACCACAGCGCCGTCAACTGACGACAATTTCCTCGAAAACAGAAACTCCGTCAGCGAAACCATCCAGAGCCATATGATTGAACAGCTTAATCTGCTGCATTTGACTGAATCAGACCAATTCATCTCCGCCTGCATCGTCGACGGTCTCGATGACGATGGCATGCTGCATACCACCGTCGAGGAGATCGTTGACACAGCGCCGCCGCATTACGAGATCGAAGCTGAGGAAGTCGAGGCTGTACTCCATCTGATTCAACATCTTGATCCCATTGGCGTGGCCAGCCGCTCTCTGCAGGAGTGCCTCACGATTCAGTTGTATCAGCTGCCAGATGATACCCCTGGCCTGGACGTCGCCTTGAAGATTGTCGATCAGTACCTGAGCCTCCTGGCAAATCGTGATTACGCACAACTGACGCGCAAGCTGCGTATTCGAGAACCCCAGCTGAAGCTGGGTATTGCGCTGATCCAGTCACTCAACCCCAAACCAGGCAGCATGATCAGTGATGAAACGGCTGACTATATCGAGCCTGATGTTATCGTCAGCAAAAAAAATGGTGTCTGGACGGTTGAACTCAATCCCAGGTCCGCACCCCGGGTCAGAGTCAATCCTGAGTACGCCGGCCGGATCCAGCGCGGCGACACCAGCGAGGATGCAACAAACCTGAAAGGACACCTGCAAGAAGCGAAGTGGTTTATCAAGAGCCTGCAGCAACGTAATGACACGTTGTTGCGAGTTGCAACGAAGATTGTTGAATTTCAGCGGGGGTTTTTCGACTACGGCGAGCAGGCGATGAAACCACTCGTGCTGCACGATATTGCCGACGCCGTCGATTTGCATGAGTCGACCATTTCGCGCGTCACAACCCAGAAGTACATGATGACGCCTGCGGGCATCTTCGAGCTGAAGTACTTTTTCTCAAGCCACGTGTCCACCAGCTCCGGTGGCGAGGTTTCCTCGACCGCGATCCGGGCCCTCATCAAAAAGCTGGTGGCCGAAGAGAACCCACGTAAACCACTGAGCGACAGTAAGATTGTCACACTGCTGCAGG
>CAXPUI010000403.1:0-6443 GCA_964220205.1 Candidatus Allofontibacter communis
GAGAGGGATCCCGAGGTTTACCGTTTGCCAAGGGCTGTTAACCTCGATGGGGAGATCATCAGGGCATTCCAGCGTTGTCAGCGGGGTGAAGCCGTTGAAGCTCTGATGCAACCGGTCAGGCCTGGGGACAGGGCGGGTTTTGCCAATTCCAGGCGGGAGTGGATGTTCGGTGTCGAGGCCCGGCCGTTTGGGAGTAATGGCTGGCAGCCGATGTCCATGTTCGATCAACCCGAGTTTGAAGGTTACCTGCGTCAGCAAGCGGTGAATCATCCGAATGTGACAGCGCATATTGGTGTCGAAGTCGAGGAGACCCGTAATACCGATGATGTGGTGCGTGTTGCTTACGGGGAGGGCGAACTGGCGACTGCCCGGTATGCGATCGCTTGCGATGGCGCGGCCAGTCCAACGAGAAAAGCCCTCAATATTGACTGGCGGGATCTGGGTTATGACCACGACTGGCTGGTGGTGGATGTGATCACCCGGGACGGACATACTCTGGGTAACGATACGATGCAGGTCTGCGACCCTGACCGGATCTCCACCTATGTCTGTACCAAGGATCCCTACAGACGATGGGAATTTAAACTGAATGCCGGGGAGTCAGCTGAGCAGATGCTGCAGCCAGAGATGATCATGTCACTGATAGATCCCTGGACGCCCCGGGGGTCCTATGAGATTCGCCGGGCCGCTGTTTACCAGTTTCACGCAGCGATCGCCGATCAATGGCGAATAGGAAAGATTTTCATCGCTGGCGACGCGGCGCATCAGACACCGCCCTTCCTGGGCCAGGGTATGAATATTGGCATGCGCGATGTGATTAATCTGGCCTGGAAACTACCGTTGGTTATCAACGGGCAGGCGTCTGACGAATTGCTCGATACCTATTACAGTGAGCGTAATGCTCACGCTCATGATCTCGTCGACTGGGCGGTTGCTATTGGCATGCTCATGGAGCACCTGGCCGAGGTGGAGCGCTGTCAGCGCGACGGGTTGCCGGTACCCGAGGAAAAGGCACGGTTGAAGTCGTCAGGTTACGGTCAGGGCAGAGAACAACCGCCTGTCAGAGAGGGTGCGATTGTGCTTGAACAGGTGAGCGATAAAGGCTCCACAGGTTATCTTTTTGCCCAACCGATTGTTCAAACGAGATCCGGTGAACAGTCCCGGCTGGATGATCTGCTGGGTCCTGGTATCGTATTGGTGACGCGGGCTGCTAAGCTGCCGGAACTGGCAGACGATGTGCAGGTTGTCATCGACAGCCTTGGGATCAGGGTGATCAGTATCGCTGGCCTGCTAGCGGTCAAGGGGCGCTTTGATCGCCTCTTTGATCAGCATGAAACCGCGATTGTGCGGCCCGATGGCATAGTGTTTGGGCACACAACAGAGGACCTGTCTCTGAATGACCTTGTTCGACAGCTGGCAGAAAAACTACACTTAAGCGTCTAGGAACACAGAGGAGCGAGCGATGCAATTGAAATGGTCACACACGGTGTTGAATGCCATCGACAAAGACAAGCTGCTTGAATTTTATACACAGGCAATGGGCTTCACTATTGTCGATCGTGGTCCCCTTGGACCTGGGTCACCGCAAGAAATTGTCTTTATGAGTCAGCAGGAGGATGAGCATCACCAACTGGCGATCGTTAACGGCAGGGAAGAAGGCCAGGCAGGTGCTTCGCTGAACCATATGGCGTTTCGCGTTGATTCGTTCGAGGAGGTCAAGGAATTGCATGCCAGCCTCGCAGCAAGAGATGTCAAGGTCCTGCCACTGTCACATGGCAATACATTGTCACTTTATTTTGGAGATCCGGAAGGCAACGGCATCGAGGTCTTCTGGGATACCCCGTGGCACGTCGACCAGCCCCAGGGCAAGGTCTGGGACCCCGCCCTTAACGAAGAAGCAGCGCTTGCCTGGGTAGAGGAAAATTTCAGAGATGAGCCGTCCTTCGTTGCCCGGGCGGACGCGGAGGGGGTTTACGTTAATCGTCCCTAGGCGTGCTTGCCGACCTCCCAGGTCGGTATGTTTTCGGTGGCGAAGCTGACAGGCGTGTCTTCGAGGGTACTTGCCATCGTGTCGTTCCAGCGATTCAGGTAACCGAACAGGGAAATTACGGCAACAATTTCAACAGATTGCCTGGGGGAATAATGTTGATTCAACTCGGCCATGTGCTCCTGTTCAACAGCATTAGGTACCATGCCTGCGTGCAGGGCAACCCTTAACGCGGCACGTTCTGCATCATCGAAAAGTTCGCTGGTTTCGAATTCGAATGCTGCATTGATTTTTTCAGTGCTCACTCCCCGTTTCGCGGCGCTGTGGGATGTATGGGCCTGGCAATACCGACATCCTGCGGCATTGCTGATGACGAAAGCGATCAGTTGCTTCAATCCAGGGTCGACCTCACCGTTGTTCAGAACATTGCCGGCGAATGCGCCGAAAGTCTGTAGCAGTTCCGGCCAGTGTGCCATCGTCAACATACTGGTCGGTACAAAGCCCATACTGGCCTCGACCATGTTAAACAGAGGCTCCATTTCTGGTAGTTCTTCGCGGCTCAGGGGTGGGACAAGTGTCATGGTTGACCCTTTTTATGGTTGAATGTTTCCTGCAGGATACCCACAGCAGTTGCCTGCGTACAGGGGCCTAATGGTTGACCTGGCACCTGTGAAAAACTGTTAAAACTCTAGCTGTCGAAGGTGAAACGTCGCATGAGCGTAAGAAGAAGACTACCGGGTACGCCGGAACCGGAGGTTATGTTACCGGGTTCAGGGGGGCTTAAAATCGCTGCGGATTGTTGGGGGCGTGATGGCGATCCGCTGGTTCTTCTCCTGCATGGAGGGGGCCAGACCCGTCATGCCTGGAAGGGCACAGGTGAAGCATTGGCAGCTGCAGGTTTTCGTACGTATAGCCTGGATGCCCGTGGCCATGGTGACTCTGACTGGGCTCCTGATGGCGACTATGAGCAGGATGGGATGGTTGATGACCTGGCAGCAGTGGTAGCTGCCCTGGGTGACCCGCGTCCCGTCCTGGTCGGCGCATCAATGGGGGGCGGTGTCAGTCTCTGCGCGATTGGCGATGGCAAAGTCGACGCAAGAGCTCTTGTTCTAGTCGATATGGCCCCTCGGATTGAGGCGGAAGGTGCGCAGAAGATCCTGGCCTTCATGCGCCAGAACCCCGATGGTTTTGATTCCCTGGAGCAGGTGGCGGATGCCATTGCTTCTTACCAGCCGCACCGCGAACGTCCCAGGCAACTGGATGGACTCAAGAAAAATGTCCGGCTTGACGAAAATGGTCGTTTGCGCTGGCACTGGGATCCTGACTGGATCAGTGACCGTCCATTCGTTGAGGTCGATACACGCTGGGAGCGGCTTGAGGTTGCTGCGCAGGCACTGAACAAAAGCCGGCTGCCGACGCTCCTGGTGCGAGGGGGGCTATCCGATGTGCTGAGCGAGGAGGGTGCGGAAGAATTTCTGGCGACCTGTCCCCACGCGACATACGTCAACGTGACGGATGCTGCGCATATGGTCGCAGGAGATCGCAATGACATCTTCACCTCAGCAGTTGCGGACTTTCTTGCTGGTCTTGGTGACGAGGGTTAGCCTGTGAAGGCTACCCAAGTAGCAGTTACCGTTAAGCCAGCAGCCCGGCGCAGAGACAGTGCGAATGAACAGTGCGAATCAACAATGCTGATGAGTGAGAAAGGGCTGACAGGTCGCGTGGCGGGGTTGTTTTTGCTCCTGGGTTCGGTGTTTTCTGCCTTTGCGGATGATCGGCCAAACATCCTGGTCCTGATGGCGGAAGATATGAGTAGTCGGGTTGGTAGCTTTGGCGATCCGGTCGCCGTCACTCCCAATATTGACCGGCTGGCCGAGGAAGGTGTCAGGTATACCAATGTTTTCACGACTGCCGGGGTTTGTGCGCCCAGTCGAGCGGCCTTCATTACCGGTATGCATCAGATCGCAATCGGTGCACAGCACATGAGGGCTTCATCGCGCCCGGCGGGGGGCTATAAAAGTGTACCGCCTGCGTTTGTCAAAGCGTTCCCCGAGTACTTGAGAGAGGCCGGTTACTTCACCTTTACTGATAGGAAGCTCGACTATCAGTTCAGCGGCGTTTTTGCGGGCAGCGGGCCGTTTAGTATCTGGGATCGTGAGGGGAGTGAGTCCGACTGGTCGGATCGACCGACCAACCAACCCTTCTTTGGTCTTATCAATTTTTCGGTGACCCATGAAAGTGGTGTTTTTCCGCCCCTGGGGCACTGGCCCAACAACTGGGGTCATTTGCTCTCTCAGATCCTGCGCTTCCTATCCGTTGATAGTGTTGACGAGGTTGCAGTGCAGCCTGCAGCTGTGGTTCTGGAACCCTACTACCCGGATACGGAAACGGTTCGAGCCGACGTCGCGAGGCATTACAACAATATCGCGGTAATGGATAAGCAGGTAGGCTCGATAGTTGATCGGCTGGTCGCAGAGGAATTGCTAGACAACACCATTATCATCTGGACGACAGACCATGGCGACGGTTTGCCCCGAGCCAAGCGCGAGTTATACGACAGCGGGATAAAAGTACCCATGATTGTGCGTTGGCCGGATCGAAGGGGGCAGGGTACGACCACCACGCGACTGGTCAGCTTCGTTGACCTGGCGCCGACCATACTCCATATGGCTGGTGTTGATGTTCCTGAACACATGCAGGGGAGTGATTTCGTTCATGGCAAGTCTCGTGACTATATCTATGCGTCCAGAGACAGAATCGATGCCTTTTATGATCGGCGCCGAGCGGTCCGGGACAATCGCTACAAGTACATCAGAAGCTGGTATCCGGAGAAGCCAACGGGACACCGATTAGCCTATCGGGACAACATCCCAATGGTGCGCGAGATGCGAGAGTTGTACGAAGGGGGTGGTCTGGACGAAACGCAGAGCCTGTGGTTTCAGGCGACAGGTGAAGAGCAACTTTTCGATCTTTTCCGTGATCCGCATGAAGTCAATAATCTGGCGGCAGACCCGAAACTTGACCCGGTCAGGGAGCGAATGGCGCGTCAATTGGCGCATCGACTTGTTGAGATTGGCGACATGAGTGACAACCTCGAGGAAGCAATGGTTGCGGGTTTCCATCCTGAAGGCACCCTGCCGGTTACAAAGACCCCCGTCTTTGATACCGCCACGGGCGTCATTGAAGTCGAAACCACTGGCGCGTCGATTGGCTACCAGGTGAATGAAGGCCCGTGGATGCCTTATCTGGGAGGGGTCGATGTGGAACCTGGAGACCTCTTGAGGGTCAAGGCGATTCGTTATGGCTGGCAGGAAAGTGAAGTTGGTGAATTCCTGGTGCCCTGAAGACCGGGGATGCGTCCTCGGCCAGTTTCAGAAGTCCCGCATGACTGTCGCGAACTCCGTGACCATCTGCTCAATCAGGCCGAACTCTGCTTGTGGCCTGAACACGATCTGTGACGCACCGCAGGTCTGCCAGCCTTGTATCTGTTCTGCCCAGCTTTCCGGATCGATCTTGCTGGAAAATATCGTGGCTTCTATCCCGACATCTTCGGGGACCCGTCCTGCCGCTTTGACCTGGTCGTAGAAATCAGAGAAAACAGCGGCTGCCTTGTCTCCTGGTGCAGGCAGCATGGCCTGCCAGCCGTCAGCGATCCTGGCGGCCCTTGCTATCGCGACGGGTTGAAAAGCGCCGATCCAGACAGGAATAGGGCGTTGAATCGGCATGGGGGCAAGCCCGGCATCGTCAATCATGTGCCATTGGCCTTCATAGGAGACATGCTGCTCAGTCCACAATAGCCGACAGACTTCTATCTGCTCCTCCATGCGGCGGGCCCGGTTATTGAAATTCATGGCAAGTGAGACGAATTCGGGGTCATTCCAGCCGAGCCCTACGCCCAGTTGCAACCTGCCACCGCTCAAAACATCCAGTTGAGCGGCTTGTTTAGCAACCAGCACCGCCTGTCGTTGGGGCAGGATTAGAACAGCGGTTTTCAGTTCTATTGATTTCGTGACGCCGGCGGCGAATGACAACAGCGTCATAACCTCATGGTGAGGAAACTCCGTCGTATAATTCGCTGCCAGGGGTGAGTCAGCAACGGGGTGTTGGGTCTGCAGGACATGATCCGGCGTGTTGATGTGAGAGAACCCCAGGTCTTCAGCCCGCTGCAGATAGTCTCGGATGACCAGGTAGTCGTGTGGAATCTCTGCCTGTGGAAAATGAATGCCGATTCTCATGGCAGTGCTCCGTTCTGGTAAATGGGCAATGGTGGATGAACATGACCATAGCAACTGGTGAGGGATGGGACAAACCGGTTTAACCGTCTGCAGGAAAAATCAATGGATGCCGGACCCGCTTGTCCCAGCTCAAGTAATTGATTGTTTTAGTGCCTTGCTGTTAACCCTGCCGGGCGAGATATCGATCCAGTTCATTAGCGAAGTTCTGGCGATCAGTTTTA
>CAXPUI010000404.1:0-2588 GCA_964220205.1 Candidatus Allofontibacter communis
CATCGAGGAAGGCGGATAAAAAGGCCGCCATCACTGAGAACATCAGGGAGAGAATCCACTTGCTTTTGACGCCGACGATCAGTCTGGCGAACAGGAAACTCAGCAGTGGTTTCATGAAATAAATGAAACTCACCATGAAAATGAGCAGGGCGAGCACTCCGAGGTTGGACTGGATCTCGTGCCAGACCGTCTCAGGTGAAGTCAGGCCCAGCGCCAGAATCGCCAGTGCAATCAGACCGCCACTTTGCAGCGGGTAACATTTGAGGGCCATGGCTAACGTCAGTATGAACATGCCCAGGAAGAGCCAGCCGAGGATGGTCGTGCCGACAATATATTTCAGGGGTAAGCATATAAGTAGGAACAGCAGGATTGCATTTTTGAACCAGCCGGGGCTGTTTCCCAGGAATTCGTTATAGGCTAATTTAATCAAGGATGACTTCCTACGTTATTGTTGTGGTGTTGTCTTTTTTTGTATCTCTTCCTGTGCAGGTGGCAGCAATGGCAAATTGCTGATTTCCTGGCAAGAGTTGGACGGACTGCTACCCAACGGGGGACAGTTTAGCGGCAATATGCGGTCAAAATACAGCGCTAATCAGTCTGCTGGCTGGTTAATCTGCTCGCCAGATCCGCTTGTTCATCGAGCCGAACATCTCCGACAATTCCACCCGGGTGGGTACGATTCTGACGGGCTGAAAATTAGGATCGTCCGGCCCTGTTGAGCCGAACTGGGTGAGGTCATAGTCAATGACGTCCCAGGCGTGATGTCTGGCATCTCTGTCTGATACGAGTTCAGCAATCCCCCGAACCATGATGTGTACGAAGTTCGGTGGAGCCACCTGATACTGGATGTCGACCTGAGGGTTAGCGCGCAGCTGCTTTGCCTTGGGCGAATCAGGTCCGGTGGCGAACCATAGGCGATCAGCCTCCCAGGTAGGATGAATGATCCTCACTCTCGGTCTGTCAGCGTCAACAGTGGCAATAGCGCACCAGACGGCCTGCTGGCTGGCTTCATTGACCTGGCTGAAAAAATTGTCTTTTTCTTCGGGTGTGATCATCTGTTTTTTTCCTGTTTCATCGAAGGTTGTTGCGGAGAACGTGAACTGCCAGTCGGTCGAGACCTGCCTAGATTACCTTGGTGCATGGTTCTATCTCGAACTGCTTGCCCAAACCGGCTTGCCGGTGCCCGGACTCAGCAGCTAAGCTGGAAGAGATTATTAATAAACGTTAACGGAAGAGCTATGACAGAGCAATCAACGAGTTATGACGATGTCAGACAGTACAAGCTGGATTCGGCGAGAGAACAGGAACTGGTTAATTCAGCCGGGGAATGCGTGTTTATCTGGGCGAATAAAGCCGGCCACCCGATCGGTGTGATCACAGCGTACGTACCCGTGAATGGCAATATCTGGATGACAGCCACTCGTGAGCGAGTGAGGATCAAGGCCATTGCCCGGGACGGACGGTCCTCGTGTGTCTTCACCAGTAAAGGTACTGCCATGGGTGGAGGGAAAACGGTGACCTATAAGGGACACACGGTGATACATGAGGACGTGGACACCAAGCGGTGGTTTTACCAGCTACTGGCTAAGGGCCTGTCCATGCGTCCGGACGACGGCAATGAGTTCACCAGGAACCTTAACCCGGATCTTTTCGTCAAGTTTCTTGATACGCCGGAACGTGTCGTACTTGAGTTTACCCCGGAGATGACCATTGCGTTTGATGGCGACAAGATGGCGGCTGGTACGGCGGCAGCGTACGCACAGTTTGCCAGCAGCGATGACTGAGACCCATGTGCCAGGGGGCTTGCCGATAGCGTTGCGCGGTTTGCCATTACCAAACGTTGGGGAATCATCGATAGCATAGCGGTGGCAACTCATCCTCTGGTGCTGCGTGATGGCCAGACTGATGAGCCGGGAGATCTCGCCGTGTCTGAAATCCACTTCGCTGGCAGGACAGGGCATCGCAGGATAGGGGAAGCATTACTTGTCCTCGTTTGCAGATCGCCAGTAATTTCACTAGACAGTAATGCCACTAACGGCCCGACATGACGAGGAATGTCAGGGTTCCTGATGAGGCAATGGGACCTGGCCGGGCGTCCTGCTGTGACCGGCAGGCTTCAGGGGCTGCTGTTGAGGCTCCGAAAAACGTGATTGGTGGCGTCGACAAAGCCGTCGATGCTGCCGCAATCAAATCGACGTCCTTCGAATTTATAGGCCAGTACCTTCTCATGCCTGGCCTGCTCATTGATGGCATCGGTGATCTGAATTTCACCGCCCGCGCCGGGTGTCAGGCCGCGGATGTAACCGAATATGCTGGGTGTCAGGATATATCGGCCGATAATAGCGAGGTTGGAGGGCGCGTCAGCCGGGTCCGGCTTCTCGACCATGGTTGAGAC
Organism: Candidatus Allofontibacter communis; assembly: GCA_964220205.1. Lineage (GTDB taxonomy): Bacteria > Pseudomonadota > Gammaproteobacteria > Pseudomonadales > Azotimanducaceae > UBA9659. The sequence goes on from CAXPUI010000404.1 coordinate 2,396, forward strand.
CTGGAAGATTCCCGGTTCAATCTCGTCGCCGTCGATGATGCCATACCTGTTGGTCTGATCCCCGGGAACTTCCTCGATGGCAACGATGCTGCATTCATGGTCTTCATAAAGCTCGACCATCTGTTTTAGAACCCCGGGTTTGTTGGTGCAGAAGTCATCTGCGAGAAGGACACCAAATGGATTTTCACCGACC
>CAXPUI010000405.1:0-3291 GCA_964220205.1 Candidatus Allofontibacter communis
GGGCCGCGAGATTGAACCCGGCCATGCGATCGACCCCGACGGCAACCCCACCACGGACCCAGCGGCAGGACTCAAAGGCGCGCAACTCCCCGTGGGCGGGCCCAAAGGCTTTGGTCTGGGCTTAATGGTGGATGTGCTCGCCGGTGTGCTCACTGGCAGCAACTGCTCTTATGAGGCCTCGATGTTCTCCAATACCGAAGGCGGCCCCCCGAATGTCGGCCAAACCATCATCGCGATGGATCCGGCCTTTATCGGCGACGGGTTTGTTCCCCATCTGGAGACGATGTTCAGCGCGCTCACCGAGGGCAACGATGTGCGGATCCCCGGCGAGCGCCGCGGGGCTGAACGTGGGAAGCATGAAGCCGAGGGCGTTGAAGTACCGGAGACGCTACTAGAGCAAATAGAGACGCTGGCGGCCGGCGGCTAAGACCGCAGGCTCGGGCAAACCGAGCGTGGCCCTTTCATGTATCGGTGATACCCCAAGCGATACCACGCCGCAGTAGGTCGTAAAAGACAGGATAGTTCCAGGCGCAACGCTCAACGGGTGCGATGTCCATGAGCGGACGGAGATCATACTTTCCACGACAATGCCCCAGCGTCAGATACAACACCTCCCCCTTACCAAAAGGATGGAGGTACATCTGTGGGTGACTGTCTTGATCGGTACCAAATTCAGACTGCACATAACCATGTGAGGGGTCATTGTAAGAAGCCTCAAGCAATACGTGATTATCGCCGAAGTGCTCGCAGTAGTAAGGCTCGTCCTCAATCTCGAAATCCTCCACGCCGGCGACGATGGGATGATTAGGATCCGAGACTTTCACCTCAAATACCCTCACGTCAGGATGAGCAACGAATCGACTGCCCAGCATGCGCATCAAATCTGGCGCATCGTCCGGCGTATCTGCCTTGCCCGGCAGCTCAATACCGTCCACTACCTGTGACTCACCACTAAAGCCGATCAGCGCATTGGTGCCATGAAGCGCAAACCACTTTCCACCGTTTTCGAGATATCTTTTCAAGCCCTGCTGTTGCTCAGGCGTGGGGCACAAATCGCAGGTGTACGTGATTAGCAGCCTCGAGGCATTGATCGCTTCGATATCAGCATAACTATCGGCCACTTTGGTCACGACATCCTCATGCTCTGCCAGAAGCTTCAGCAACTCCAGCCGGGAAAAATCGGTATCGTGGTACTTGGCATTACAAATCAAGTAGACGTCGATTTTAGAGTCAGCCATCGGGGCCCCCTATCACGTGTTTTATTGGTCCGGCTCCATAAAAGTACCCTGAGAGGGCAGCTTTTGTGTCGTGATTGAGCCATCGATAAACCCGTCCAGGACCTGATGGAAATGACGCAATCGAATCTCCTGATCACCGAGAATAGCTCCCTGAAAACTGTCTGACTGGCAACCTGCCTGGAGAGTCGGCATGTTTGACGCATCCTCTCCAACGACTTTTGAATAGGCCGGATCAAACGTGTTCTCGAGGACCTTTACGTAGTCGATACCATCCTCATATCGATGTGTCTGATGCGGCGGTCGCTCGGGTGCATCCATGTCTGGAGGAAGGTTCGCGAAAATAAATAAATCATAAAAGCAGCGGTTAGGATCAGTCGGGTGCGGTCGATATCGGAAGATTGCCCCGCCATCGGCGCTCTGCGTAAAAGTGACTCCCGGAAAGAAACTGTAGTGATACTGGTGCACTAACTGCTCATCATTCATTTCTTTGAACGGCAGGTGCGTTTCATCCTCTATAGATCTTCGATACTCGATCTCATACATATGCATATCTTTCGCATCAATCGGCTTACCATCGATCTCTATCGCACTTTTCTGAGCGGCATCCGGGTCAGGCGAAGGGCCAAGGGCGGCCTCGCTCAACATGAATCGACGTCGCAACTCCGTCCATTCAGAGCGCTCCTCTAAAACCTCACTCACTGTTCGATTGAAATTCAGCATCCGGGAGTGAATGCCGTACAGTTCAATTGGAATATCGTGACCCTCGCCAATTTGAATCATGTTGGGATGCAACTCAGCAAAGTGATAGCTCTCGTTAAAAGCGTCCCATGCGTGCTTCCAGTTCGCATGCCATTCAAAGGTTTGAAAATCGAGAACGGTACAGTCCACAAAATGATAAGTCTCAAGGTGCTCGCCAATAGGGCCGAGAAACTCTTTTAGCGAGCAACATTCCGGGTCCATATTGAACCAGAGCCAGCCCTCCCAGATGTCAACCTGAACCGGCACCAAACCTAAATCTTCCTCGGGGATGCCATTATCAAACTGCCTGAAGAACTGCGGGTCCGCCACCTGCTTCAACGTGCCATCGTTGTTCCATTTCCAACCGTGATAGGGGCATGTAAAGGACTCCATAACCCCTTCATCCACCTGACACAGACGATTCCCGCGATGGCGGCACACGTTGTAAAAACCTCTAATCTGATCGTCGGCCCCACGGACAAAAAGAAACGATTCTTTACCCAGCTCGTGCACATAAAAAGCGCCGGGCTGGTCAAGCTCTGCGGCCTGCATCACGAAATGCCAAGTTTTGGTCCAGACATGCTCCCACTCCTTCTTCATGAATTCAGAAGAAAAGTAACGCTCACCACTCAAGGTTGTAGTACCTAGGTCCTTGAGCTTCCGCCTTGGAATAAATGGCGGGGCCTTGAAGGAGGATCGGTCTTTCAGGGGCCGATCCAAAAAGTCGGCTTCAATCTCGGCCATGACACCCTCGTACAGAATTCAAAGACAAAATTGGCATCACTTTGAGCCAATACTCGTAAATTTCAGGGTTTGAATTTTCCATTCATCGCCCAATTGCTTCAGCGCTACTTCATAAAATCCGTAGAGTCGGGTCTCGGCAGAGTCAGCGTCCTCATAAAAGGCTGTCGCCGTTAAGTTCAGCCTCAGTCGCACCTGCTCTTCGTCGACCGAAAACAGTGGGTTACCAAGTAGGTGCTGAGATGATCGATATACCGCAGCGGTCTCTTCGACAAACTCGATAAAACTGCCGGGGTCGTCAAAGGACACCCCCTGACCCTGGAGAAAAGCATCATCAAATTCCATCTCGATTTTGGCGTCGTCAAAGAAGAGCGACCGCATGGTGTCGTAATCCTTGCTATCTGCCGCCAGAGCATAGTTCGCCATCACATCCATGACGGCGAACCGAATAGTGGAATCAGAAGTCACCTAAACCGCCCAGCCTAACTTGGCGCTAAAAGCGATAGCTTATAGAGGCACCGTACATGCGAGGCATCCCCGTCCAGCGCATGACAGTGTCATTTGTGCTGGCTGA
>CAXPUI010000406.1:0-5333 GCA_964220205.1 Candidatus Allofontibacter communis
GGCGCTGCAGGTCAGACCGGCGAACAGGGCGGCAACGTGGCGCGCCTCGCGGTTATCCTGTCCAAACTGCCGGTAACCACCGCCGGATCCACCATCAGCAGAGCCTGTTCATCAGGACTAAATTCCATCGCCGTCGCGGCAAACCAGATTGCCAGCGGTTGTGCGGACATCATGATTGCCGGTGGCGTTGAATCAATCTCAGCCGGTCAACGCCAGACTCCTGGCAAGTCTGATGTCCATCCGACTATCCGAGACATTTCGCCCGACATTTTCATGGCCATGGGTAACACCGCCGAAGTTGTCGCTCGACGCTATAACGTCACTCGTGAATACCAGGATGAGTTTTCTCTCGAGAGTCAGAAACGCACGGCGGCTGCCCAGCAGGCCGGTCTGTTCGCGGACGAAATCGTACCGATGAAAACCAAGATGCAGAAAATCATCGACAAGGAAACCGGTGAAACAGAGATCGTGGACGCTGAATGTGTCGGCGACGAATGTAATCGGCCCGAAACCACTCTCGAAGGACTGGCAAAGCTGCCACCTGCTTTTGAAGAAGACGGTACGGTGACTGCTGGCAACGCATCTCAGCTGTCCGACGGTGCTTCCATGACCCTGGTAATGAGCGCAGATCGCGCGGCTCAGCTGGGTCTGACCCCAATGGCTATCTTCCGAGGTTGGACAGTGGCAGGTTGCGAGCCCGACGAAATGGGTATTGGACCTGTTTTTGCCGTGCCCAAACTGCTCAAGGCTACCGGACTGACCATCAGTGATATCGACCTGGTTGAACTGAACGAAGCCTTCGCTTCACAGTGCCTGTACTGCCGGGACACGCTGGAAATTGATCCTGAGATCTACAATGTCAACGGAGGTTCCATTGCCATTGGTCATCCTTTCGGCATGACCGGTTCCCGTCTCACTGGCCACATTGTTCGTGAACTGAAGCGTCGCGAGAAAAAGTATGGCCTGGTATCCATGTGTATCGGGGGTGGTATGGGTGCTGCCGGATTGTTCGAGTCCTGCTAGCCCTTTCGCATCAAGGGATGGTGCTCGACAGTTAAGTCCAGGCCTATCCCTGCAAAAAAACGGGTCCTTGTGGACCCGTTTTTTTTGGTTGAGTATAAACTCGTTACCTGCTCGTATGCGGTTACCAGCGCGAAACAACGACGTCTCGATTATTCAAGACCAGGCGTCAAGCTGAGCGTCCAATGCCGACATGAAGGTCAGCGGCTGATCCAGGAAGAGGTGATGCTGGGCATCGGCCAACTCTGCTACTTCGAGCTGAGGCAGCAGTTCCTTCATGTGCGCGGCGCTCTTCTCAGAAAAATACTCGCTGCTATCGCCATAGATCAGGGCAGTCCTGATCTTGATCGATTCATAATCACGCTGAACGTCTTCGTAGGCCTGCATCCGCAACCGCTGCTCTTCATCGAACTTCCAACCGAAGCCATCGTCCATGTATTCAATTGAATGCCGGGCAATGTGATCAACGATGAACTGGTTGGCACATTGCTGGGCAGGCTGGAGACGAAACCGCGACCTGGCAATCTCTGAACTGGGATAAAGTTTCGCTGTTGCAAGCCGCTCGGGCTCAGGGGGCCGCACATCATCAGGATGTTTGACACCTGAATCGAGCAGGATCAGACCTTTGAACCGTTCCGGATGAGTGGCGACAGCTCGGATAGATACCATACCGCCGAAACTGTGTGACACCAGGATAGTGTCTTCAGGCATCTCGCACTTATCAGCCACGGCGACAATTTCCCTGGCATAGAGATCTGCAGAGTATTCATCACGATGATCACTGTCTCCCATGCCCGAGAGATCCAGGGCGACGGTCTGGTAGCTGTCCGCGTATCTGGGCGCGATAAAATCCCACCAGTGCGCATCAGCGTTATGGCCATGCACAAACAACAATCCCGGGCTACCGGGTCGACTCCAATAGAGATAATTGATATCGGATTCATCGACTTCGACAAAGCCCGATTCAGGTTCCCTGTCAATAGCGTCCCAGAACCACTGCGGTGTCGTGTAAGTTGATCCGTCCGACATATCAGGCTGCGCTCGAGTACTGTTTCAGGTGGAAGTCAGCATTACCAAAGAGTGTCTCCACGGCTGTAATGCGCTTGAAGTAATGACCAACATTAAGCTCATCAGTCATCCCCATACCACCATGCAGTTGAATAGCATTCTGACCGACGAATCTGCCACCTTTGCCAACCTGCACCTTGAGGGCTGAGATAGCTTTCCTGGCAGCAACATCATCATCTTCACTCATGCGAATAGCCGCCATATAAAGCAGCGACTTGGCCTGTTCATGCTCCATGAACATATCCACCATACGATGCTGGAGTACCTGGAACTTACCGATTGGCTGACCGAACTGCTCCCGGGTCTTACAGTACTCAACCGTTGTCTTATACAAAACCTCCATGGCACCTACCGCTTCTGCGCAGACAGCCAGAATACCGTTATTGATACCAATTTCCAGCAGTCCCAATCCCCCACCTGCCTCGCCCAACATATCGCCGGCACCGACACTGACATTGTTAATGGTAACCTCGGAGGCACGCCCACCATCTATCGTCGGGTAATCACGCCGGGAGATTCCTTCGGCTGAAGCATCGACGAGAAACAGGGTGATGCCATCGCGGTCCCGCTGCTCTCCCGATGTTCGGGCAGGAACAACCAGTACATCCGCAGAGGGACCACCCAGCACAACGCCCTTGAAACCATTGAGGGTATAGTCGCCGTCGCTGGCCACCGCACTGGTCGTAACATCGGCGAGATTAAATCGTGCCTGGGGCTCCACATAGGCAACCGCCGCCAGCTTTGTGCCCGCCATGATTTCAGCAAGCACACCTTCTTTCTGCACAGTCGATCCACCTGCCTCTATGATCGAACCCGCCATGATGACAGTCGTCACATACGGCTCGACAACAAGTCCCTTGCCAAATTCTTCCATCATGATCATGGTTTCAACCGCGGTGCCGCCAAAACCGCCCGACTCTTCGGCAAATGGCAGCGCCAGCCAACCCAGCTCAGCAAAACTTGACCAATTATCACGACTGAAACCTTCTTCTGTCTTGACCAGTTTCTGCCTGGTTTCGAATTCATAGCTGTTCTGCACAAAACGCTGAACACTGTCCTGCAGAAGCGACTGCTCTTCGGTAAAAGAGAAATCCATACGCTAACCTCTTGCTGTCGACTGACTTAATTAATGATTGCTATTGTTCCAACCGCTGGCTGATGAGCGTTTTCTGCCGTAACAACGCGCCAGCGTGAAACCGGATCATAGGATTTGTCCCCGGACATTTCAATAAAGGGTCATGCCCGTAAATACCCGTCACCTTTGCGGAATGATAGCTGGCAGATTATCCTTTAGACTCAATCCAGTGACTTTACAGGGAAACTAGTTATGTCCAAACCTGTTGTGGCGCAGAAAGCGCCTTATAGCGTTGACGTTGAAGCGGGCAAAAATTACTTCTGGTGCGCCTGCGGCAAGAGTGCCAAACAGCCTTTCTGCGACGGCTCTCACCAGGATACCGAGATTCTACCGATGAAATTTGCTGCCACCGAATCAAAAACCCTTTATTTCTGCGGCTGCAAAGCGACCAAGAATCAACCACTCTGCGACGGCAGCCATAACGCCCTCTGATTCAGCCGAGTGACACCTCTATCCTGGCTCCTCCCAGGTCAGATGATGTGATCTCAATGTGTCCATGATAGCGGTCTGCTATTTCGGCGACGACCGCCAGCCCAATACCCTGGCCACGCTCTCGGCTGTCCAGACGTGTCCCGCGTTCGAGCACCCGCTCTCGATCAGCGTCTGCAATACCCGGCCCATCGTCTTCGACAACCAGGCTGAGTTTTCTCTCCTCGCCGACAATGCGCAGGAACACTCGGGAACGGCCGTATTTACAGGCGTTATCAAGCAAATTACCCAGTACTTCGTAAATGTCCCGTTCGTCAGCTGAGAAAGTCAGGGGCGCGACATCAACCGTGATCTCTACCCCCTTATCCTGATAGGCGCGCTCCAGAACTTCCTTGAGTTTTGTCGCCAACGGCTGCAGCTCGACCGTTGCTCCATAGAGCAGGCTGGAACTGGCGACGGCGCGTTCCAGCTGATACGAAACAATCTCGTTCATGCGATCAACCTGATCATCCAGGGTGCCCGAAACAGCGTTCAATTCCGGGCGGGACGCTTCGTTCTTTAGAATCGATAATGGTGTTTTCAGACTGTGTGCGAGGTCCGCCAGCGTATTGCGGTACTTCTCGCGCTGACGCCGCTCATCGGACAACAACAGATTCAGGCTTCGGGTCACACCCGCAATTTCTCTGGGATAAACACCGTTGAGATACTCCTCCTCTCCTTCCTCGATGGCGTGGAGATCAGTCTCGAGTTCCGACAACGGCATAAGGCCCCAGTACATGATTGCTGCCTGCAGACCAACCAGAAGAATAACCCCGGCAATCAACCAACCCCATAGGTTATTCCTGAATGCAGCAACTGACTGATGGTAAGGACCAAAGTCCTGCAGCGCGACAAAGAGGTAGCTCGCTTCACCTTCAGTACTCTGCCAGATAATCCGGTAACTGAGAAAAAAAAGGGCTTCATGATTGCTGCCCGCATCAAGCTGACCAAAATTTTCCTGGCCTGCCTGAACTCCATTCAAGCGGGTCAACTCTCCGGCCTCCAGGTTCAAACCAAGGGCTGACAGGCTACGCCAGATTTCCTGCCCATCTGCGTCAAGCACGAGACCGTAGAGACCTGAGCCCGGGTTATTGAAATGAGGTTCCTGGAGAGCTTCCGGCAGGTAAAGCGAACTCGCATCACTGGCATCGGCTTCATCGCTGGCGGCAATCAGCGCGTAAATATGCAGCAACAGCCGTTCTGACTCCGCCTCTTCGGCTGACAGCCTGAACGCATTGTCCAAAACGGCGCCCATGATGCCAAGAAATACCATCAACACGAGACCCGCTGACAACAGCATCCGTCCTCTCAGAGAACCGGATACCGCATTACCAGCCGGTGCTTTCACAACAGCCGCAGCATCAAGAAGCAACGAGGTCTTTGTCTGCCTGTCCGTTTATCCATCTCGTACCGTGATTGCCTCGTCCTAAACCAGACCGAACCTGTAACCCTGCCCTCGCACCGTTTCGATGGGTTTAATGGTATTTTGCGGATCCAGTTTACGCCGGAGACGGCCGACAAAAACCTCGATCACATTACTGTCGCGATCAAAATCCTGTTGGTAAAGGTGCTCAGTTAATTCACTCTTGGATACAACGTGACCTGGTCGATGCATCAGATACTCCAGGAGGTTGAATTCGAA
>CAXPUI010000407.1:0-3409 GCA_964220205.1 Candidatus Allofontibacter communis
GTTCGTGCCTGTCTGCAGGCGGGAGTCAATGATTTGGGTGGCACATTAATGAATGAAACGATCACGCGGGCGGCCGGCGCATCTCACGGGCAGGAAACGTCCCCTGAGGAGATGGAGGCCATCATCCGTAGTATCGGTCGCGAACCAAGACAGCGAACGACGACCTACGGCGAGGTTTCCGAGTTGCAGCGTCAGCGTTCCTTTGGTGCTGTAACGCTGCTCGAGCCGGAGTACACCTCCGCGAAAAAGTATGACCGAAAGAAAAGCGGTAGCAAGAAAGACCTGGTGAGACCCGGTCTGATGGAAGAAGAGACCCTGTCCAGCCAGGACATCATTTAGAACATTGCGCAAAGGAGAACACTCATGGCAGTGCCGCAAAGAACGGCTCTAACCCTACCTGACCCCCGGGGTGTAGAACCAACGATAGAAATAGCCAAGTGGGCAGAAGCAGAAGGCTACGATGACCTCTGGTTTGCGGACAGTGGTGGCATTGATGCGCTAACAACAGCGGCAGCGGTAGCGATGAACACGGAGCGGTGTCGTATAGGTACCGCTATTATCCCGGTTTACGCGAGAACACCTGCTGTCTTCGCATCGACGTGTCATGTGCTTAACAAGTTGTCGAAAGGGCGTTTTATCCTTGGGCTCGGTTCGTCGAGCCAGACCATGATGGAGAACTGGCATGGCCTGGAATTTGAAAAGCCCTTGACGCGAGTAAAGGAGACGACCGAACTGGTCAAGCAGATGCTCGCTGGTGAGAAAACCGACTTTGCCGGTGAGACCGTTCGGAGTCGAGGTTACCGGCAGTTGCCGCTGGCAGAGGATGAGCATCAACCCATCTTCATGGCCGCCCTGCGCGCCAAGATGTTGGAAACAGCGGCGGAATTTTCTGATGGCGTTATCCTCAATCTCTTTCCGAAAGCAGCGCTGCCCAAGATGATGGAACATATCAAGGCGGGTGGTGCCCGGGCCGGCAAGAACCTCGAGGATATTGAAGTTGTCTGTCGACACATGGTGGTGGCAACTGATGACAAGGAAAGTGCGCGAAATGCCTTCCGGGCAGCTTTCGCCCCGTACTATGCCACACCCGTATACAACAACTTTCTTGCCTGGTGTGGCTATGAGGACGTAGCAGCTGTCATCCGAGAGGGTTGGGCTGCCAAAGACAGGGAAAAAACGACGAGTGCGCTCAGTGATGAGTTGATTGATGAGATCGGTATTATTGGCTCCCCTGAAGAGTGCCATGAAAAGATCAGAGAGCGTGGTGAATTGGGCCTTACAACCCACATCATTTCCTGTCCCTCACCCAAAGATGCGCAACAGACCTACGAAGCCTTTACGGCAAAGAATTTTAATTTTTAGAGGAGCATTATCATGAAAGTGGATGGTGGATTAATGGGTAACCTTGCGAAAGCAGGGACCAGTGCCAAACGCCTCGAGTCGATTGGGTTTCACGGGGCCATTACTGCGGAAACCTCTCATGATCCGTTTTTCCCTCTGCTCCTGGCTGCCCAGGAGACGGAGAATATCGAACTGGTGACGTCCATCGCGGTTGCTTTTGCCCGAACTCCGATGAACCTTGCCAACATCGGCCATGACCTGAACAGCTTCTCTAAAGGTCGATTCGTTCTGGGCCTTGGTTCTCAGATCCGCCCCCACATCACCAAGCGATTCAGTATGCCCTGGTCTCGACCAGCCGCCAGAATGAGGGAGTTTATCCTGGCGATGCGGGCGATCTGGGATTGCTGGCATAGCGGCGTGCCGCTGACATTTCAGGGCGAGTTTTATACGCACTCGCTGATGACGCCAATGTTCACCCCAGTGGATACTGAATATGGCGCACCCAAGGTTTTCCTGGCGGCAGTGGGACCGAAAATGTCGGAAGTCGCGGGTGAGGTTGCTGACGGTATATTGATTCATGCCTTTACAACCGAAAAGTATCTCCGGGAAGTAACCCTGCCTGCTGTTGAGGCGGGCCTGGCGAAGGGCGGCAAGTCACGTGATGAGTTTGAAATTTCCTACCCGGGTTTTATCGTGACCGGCCAGACAGAGGAAGCGTTTAATGCCAGCAAAGCGGCAACCTGCAAGCAGATCGCCTTCTATGGATCGACCCCTGCCTATGCGCCTGTGCTGGGTGTCCATGGCTGGGGTGACCTGCAGCCCGAGTTGAACAAGTTATCAAAGCAGGGTCAGTGGGATGAGATGGGGACGTTGATCACTGATGACATTTTGAATGAGTTCGCGATTGTCGGGGAACTGGATGATGTTGTAGACAAGTTCAAGGCGCGCTGGGGTAGTCTGGTAGACCGGACCACTGGTTCGCTGCCGGCGCGGGACGATGACCATGCCCGTGAACTCCTGCAGGCGATGTCATCCTGATCGATTAATGTCATCCTGATCTATTAATAATGTATATGTAAAGCAAGGTGGAACTACTATGAAACTGGGAATATTGAATGGCATTGGCGGTAAGGTCCTGAGCATCGACATGGATCGCATCAGGGCTGCCGAAAGCATGGGTTATGACTCTGTCTGGACCGCTGAGGCCTACGGCGCAGATGCGGTTACGCCTGCGGCCTGGATCCTGTCGCAGACGGAGAAGATCAATGTGGGTACGGCCATCATGCAGATGCCAGGCAGAACACCTGCCTGTACAGCGATGACGGCAATGACATTGAATCAATTGTCCGGCGGTCGATTTATTGTTGGGCTTGGTGCCTCTGGTCCGCAGGTGGTTGAGGGCTGGCATGGGGTTGCCTACGGCAGACCCATGACTCGAACGCGCGAATACATCGACATTCTCAGAAAAATATTCTCCCGCGAAGAACCTGCAGAACATCAGGGCTTTCACTACTCTATGCCCTACGAGGGCGATGATGGTACCGGCCTGGGTAAGCCTCTCAAAAGTATTTTGCAAGCCGACAACGATATTAAGATCTATACGGCTTCAATTACGCCAACTGGCCTGGAAACCTCTGCAGAAGTGGCAGATGGTGTGTTTCCGATCTGGGTTCCACCCGAGAAGGTTGATGTCCTGGGGCAGCACATACAAAAAGGCCTCGACAAAGCCGGTAAGACAATGCTCGATTATGATGTTGCACCTTTTGTCACGGTAGTGATGGGTGATGATGTTGATCATTGCCGGATGCCTATCAAAGGAAATATGGCTCTTTACATTGGTGGCATGGGCGCCCGTGACAAGAACTTTTACAACGACTATGCGAAGGCTCTTGGTTTTGAAGACGCCGCCGTTAAGATCCAGGATTTGTTCCTTGCCGGCAAGAAAGATGAGGCTATGGCCGCCGTACCGGATGAACTGGTTGATGCCTGTCACCTTGTAGGCCCGGCGGAACGCATCAAGGAGCGATTGGAGGCTTGGAAGCAGGCAGATGCTGACGGCAAGATAGGC
>CAXPUI010000408.1:0-4832 GCA_964220205.1 Candidatus Allofontibacter communis
ATTTGTCTGCCTATGCGGCTATCGTCTGCGATGACCAGTTGATCGACATTGTTAATCTGTCATCTGACACACCGGTTATTGTAACTTCAGCTCAAGCCAGTCTTCGATCAGCAGTCTCAGCCATGAAGCTCGGCGCAGCCGATTATCTGGCCAAACCCTACGATATGAACGAACTGGCCTCAACGATTGAGAGCCTGACCGAACACCTCGACATCCAGCCTGCCATAAAGCTGCTAGGTAGTTGTCGTGGCATATAATCCCTAAAGGATCATCTGGATAAAGTGGCACCTACCGACTCCACCGTACTGATTGAGGGAGAGTCCGGCACGGGCAAGGAACTTGTAGCACGCAAGATTCACAGCCTGAGCAACAGAGCCGATCGGCAGATGATCTCGCTGAACTGCGCAGCCATTCCTGCTCAGCAAATTGAATCAGAACTGTTCGGGTACGAATCAGGATCTGTGACCGACGTGAACAACCAGAAATCGGGGCTTGTTGAAGCGGCCGATGGTACAACCTTGTTCCTCGATGAAATCGGAGAGCTGCCAATGGACGCACAGGCACGTCTGTTGAGGGTAATAGAGGATGGAGAACTGCGGCGCGTCGGATCCATCGACACCAAGAGGGTGTCTATCAGGCTGATCGCTTCCACACACCGAAACCTGCAGACGCTCACCGAACAAGGAGCCTTTAGAGAGGACTTGTATTTCCGCCTGAACGTCGTGAGATTCAAACTACCACCCCTCCGTGAGCGCGGCGATGATGTCGTAGCCCTGGCGAAGCACTTCCTTGCTTCAGCCTCTGAAAAATATGGTAAAGCCAAGCTGAAGTTTGGCGAGCACACTATTAAGTGCATAAGACGCCATCACTGGCCCGGCAATGTCCGCGAACTGGAAAACGCGATAGAACGGGCTGTCATTCTCAGTGATCGCAAGACCATAGCAGCTGACCTGCTGGCCCTTGAACCCCAGACTAGTGCACAGCACCCCCATCTCAACGAAGAAGCCTCGAACGTTTCGCTACAAAACTACTTTGTAAAGTTCGTCCTGGAGAATCAGGACAGGATGACTGAGACAGAAATCGCCGAGAAACTCGGTATCTCAAGAAAAGCCCTTTGGCAGCGCCGTCAGCGGCTGGGTATTCCGAGAGAGCGTGGTAAGAGCATCTAAACTCTGACGGGCTTCTAAACCAGGCAGCCAAAAATGCTTGTCCGTGCAGTCATGTAACCGCTACTGTACTATTCCGGCAACTAAAAGCACCCAAAGGAGGTCCGGGAGATGTCAGACGAGCAAGCTATCCGCAAAACCATCCAGGTCTATTTTGACTCTATGTTTGAATCAGATCCTGATAAAGCTCATGTGGCCTTCCATGAAAATGCCAAGATAACCGGTTACACGCCCGATGGACTTGCGCAAATGAACGTCACAGAATTTGCAGGTTTTGTCGGCGCTCAACCCTCAGCAAAAGAGGGTGGTGAAACACCATTTCTGGAGGTGGTCTCATTGTCTATCGCGGGCGACACGGCCGTCGCGCTGGTGAGAGACGATTATATTGGCAATCGTTATCTCGACACCCTGTCGTTCTTAAGATGCGACGGCAATTGGGTTATCTACAATAAACTCTTTCATGTTGAAGGCAGGTCCGCCTGACACTGAGCGCAGTTGGTAAAGCTGCTGCAATGCGGCAAACGGTGCAAACTGGACTATTTTGTTACCTTTTGACACACTATCGTAGATATTGGTAACACTTAGGGTCCATGATAAATCTCATGAACCTTCTAACTTGTTGTTATTTAACATATTTTTAATTCCATCCATTATCTGTGATAGTGTCTGTGACCAGACAGTTTGTGTTGAACGGACTGCTGGTTTTCACACCACCTGAGTGGTGCTAAAACAACAATTAGAATTATAAGAAGAAGAATATTCTGGCTCGCTGAATGGGGAAAGTTCGCTTTTCCCATTTTTCTTTTAGGGACTGCTAAACTCACGTTATTGAGTAATTTTCCCGCATCACTGATAAGAACGCATCAGGTCGCCAGGTGCTGCGATCCATGAATCAGTCATCGCAGTCGATCAAGAAAGAACATATCAGCATTAACGCCCTTAAGGTCATCTCTCGCCTGAGAGAACATGGCTACCAGGCCTATCTTGTCGGGGGCTGTATCCGAGACCTGCTATTAGGTCGAGTTCCAAAAGACTTTGATGTAACGACCGACGCTTATCCAGAAGCAGTCAAGGACCTCTTTAGAAATTCGCGGGTCGTTGGTAAACGTTTCAAGATTGTTCACGCCAGGTTTGGTCGAGAAATCATCGAAATCACCACTTTCAGGGCACCGCATACCGATCAGTATGATGAAACTCATTCAGAGACAGGTATGACCCTGGTCGATAACAACTACGGGACCTTTAGTGAAGATGTTTTTCGTCGCGACTTCACGATAAACGCCATTTACTACCAGCCAGAGGACGAAGAAATTATCGACCTGGCTGATGGTGTGGCTGACGTTCTATCAAGAACTATCCGAACCATCGGAGAACCTGAGTCACGGTTCAGAGAGGATCCGGTCAGGATGCTCCGCGCCGCTCGTTTCAAGGCGAAACTTAACTTTGAATTCCAGGACTCGATACAGGAAACCATCAGATCCCTGGGGTATCTCGTCCAGGACGTTGCGCCAGCCAGGCTGTTCGAAGAGGTGCTGAAGCTCTACATGTCGGGCCATGGAGCCAGAACTCTTGAAGCTCTTCTGGACAACGATCTCTACGGTTGGCTATTCCCTGATTCGAAAAGGTCGATGGAACAGCATCCAACAGAGCCACTTGTCAGACATGCCCTAATGTCTACAGATTCCCGTATTCAGGAGGACAAACCTGTCACCCCCGCTTTTATTTTCGCAGCCATGTTCTGGTTTCCTTTTGTTGCGGAGAAAGAGAGGGTGCAGAAAGAGGAAGGCCTCACCCATGTCGCCGCGTCGAATGAAGCTGCGAGTAACATTTTATCTAAACAGCAGTTGTTTACCTCTATTCCTCGACGTTTTACCGGGATCATCCGGGAGATATGGTTCCTGCAGTTTCGGTTGCCCACTCGTTTCGCTGACAAGCCGGATATCCTGATGCAGCACAAGCGATTTCGCGCTGCATACGATTTTCTTCTGATCCGAGAAGCTGCCGGAGAAAAAACAAGCCATCTGGGCGACTGGTGGACAGAATATCAAGAAGCCAGCCCTGAACGCCGGAGCACCATGAAACAGTCCGTACCAGGAAAACGACGGAAACGCGGCAGACGCCGCAAAAGGAATCCAAATAATGCTTCGAATGGGAGAACCGTTGGCACCCCCACCCCAACCTGGAACTCCTGACAGAGTCGTTGTGTTGTGGCAACCTACCAGTTTGCTTATCTAAATCGAGGAACAAGATGTCAGGACATCAGGCCTATCCAGTACCGAAAGAAACGGAGAATCGAGCACACATACGCAACGATCAGTATCTGGCCATGTACGACGCATCGATCAATCGATCCGAAGAGTTCTGGTCGCAGAAAGCGGACGAGTTCATCACCTGGTATAAGCCCTGGCGTCAACTGACGGAGTCAGATTTCAGTAAAGGTGAGGCCAAGTGGTTTATCGGAGGTCAGCTGAATGCCTGCTACAACTGCGTAGACCGACATCTGAAACTCAAGGCAGACCATACCGCAATCATCTGGGAAGGCGACGACCCAGAAGATGATCTCACTATCACTTATCGCCAACTCCATGAGCAGGTCTGTCGCCTTGCCAATGTTCTGAAAGATCGCGGCATCAAAAAGGGTGATCGTGTCTGTATCTACATGCCGATGATACCGGAGGCTGCGTACGCGATGCTCGCCTGTGCGAGAATCGGCGCCGTTCATTCCGTAGTCTTTGGCGGCTTCTCACCTCAGGCGTTACAGGACCGGATTCTAGATTCAGACTGCCAAACCGTGATCACGGCCGACGAAGGTGTCAGGGGCGGCCGCAGCATACCTCTTAAAGCCCACACCGATGAAGCACTACTGGGATGTCCTAATGTTTCTACCGTGCTCGTGGTAAAGAGGACGGGGGGCGATATCAATTGGCTCGCAGACCGGGATATCTGGTATCACGACGCAATAACCCAGGCGGCATCGGACTGCGAACCTGAGGCGATGGACAGCGAAGACCCTCTTTTTATCCTTTACACCTCAGGCTCAACCGGCAAGCCAAAAGGCGTACTGCATACGACCGGCGGCTACCTGCTGCATGCGTCAATGACCCATAAGTATGTCTTTGACTACCACGAAGGTGATGTGTACTGGTGTACTGCGGACGTCGGCTGGGTGACCGGGCACTCTTATATTGTCTACGGACCACTCGCTAATGGCGCGATAACGCTCATGTTCGAGGGGGTGCCAAATTATCCAGATTCATCCCGCTGCTGGCAGATAGTCGATAAGCACAAGGTCAATATTTTCTATACCGCTCCTACTGCACTTCGCGCCCTGATGGGACAGGGAGACGAGTTCGTCAACTCTACTTCCCGTCAGACGCTCCGCCTGCTCGGAAGCGTCGGCGAGCCAATCAATCCGGAAGCCTGGGAGTGGTATTACCATGTTGTCGGGGAACAACGCTGCCCCATTGTCGACACCTGGTGGCAGACTGAAACCGGTGGCATCATGATCACCCCTTTGCCAGGTGCGACCCCCCTGAAACCAGGGTCAGCAACTCGTCCATTCTTCGGCGTTCGCCCTGTCCTGCTGGACGAAAACGGCAATGAGCTGGAAGGTGCCACCTGGCAAAGGGGTGATCATGATGCCACCGGTTTCAGTCTGCCACCAGG
>CAXPUI010000409.1:0-4083 GCA_964220205.1 Candidatus Allofontibacter communis
TAAAGGGATAAAAGTACTTTTGACGAGGCGTCTCTCAATCTGGTGCGTCCGCGTGTTTGATTAGTTCCACGATTAAATAGTGGATTTGGCCAACTAGATTAGTGTGTATACTGCGGCCTCGAAGTTAAGTGGTGAAATACTGATGAACGGTGCTATGAGCCTCCTGCAAACCCTTGTCAACAATGGCGTTGAGGTTTGTTTTACTAACCCGGGTACCTCTGAAATGCACATGGTTGCGGCGATTGGTGAAACTGGAGCGATGCGCTCAGTGCTTGGACTTTTTGAAGGCGTTTGTTCAGGTGCTGCCGATGGATATGCTCGTATGACCGGTAAGCCAGCCTGCACGTTGTTGCACCTTGGCCCGGGTCTTTCGAATGCCTCTGCAAACCTCCACAACGCCAAAAAGGCCAATATGCCTGTTGTCAACCTGATTGGTGATCATGCGACCTACCACAAAAAGTACGATGCCCCGCTCAATTCAGATGTCGTTGGTTTGTCGGCGCCTGTTTCCCATTGGGTCAGGTTTGTTGAATCAGCAGCAGACCTGCCTGCGGATGCTGCGGAAGCTGTTGCAGCGGCTAATGTACAGCCTGGGCAAATTGCCACATTGATTGTGCCGGGTGACTGTGCCTGGGACGAGTCCGTGGAACCTGTTGGTACTAAACCCCTGCCGGAAGTCCCCCAAGTTGCTGAAGACGCTGTCTCTCGAGCAGCTGACTTACTGCGGAATGACAAGCCTACGGTCATTCTTATGTCGAATATGTCTCTGACTGAATCCTGCATAGAACTTGCCGATAAGATCAGTCAGCAAAGTGGTGCTCGGTTATTCTGCGACACATTCACCACGCGAATAGCCCGTGGTGAGGGTCGCTGCAGCGTGGAACGACTCGGGTATTTCGCTGAACAGGCGACTGTTCAACTTGCAGAAGCTGAGCAACTGATAACGATCGGGACCAAGGCTCCGGTGGGTTTTTTCGCGTACCCCGGCAAAGTCAGTGAATTCTATCCGGAGGGCTGCGATATTCATTGCCTGGCTGAGATTCACGAAGATGCCTGCGATGCCCTGACCCGCCTGGTGGAATTGCTCGAAGCCGATGCTATCGAGCCTCGACGAAATCTATTGGCGAAACCCGGCCTCGCGACCGGCGCGATTTCCCCTGAATCAGTAGCTCGAGCGTTTGTGGAATATATGCCCACCGATGCTATCGTTGTTGATGAAGGCGCTACTGCGGGCGCATTCATGTATCCGCTGTCAGAAACAGCTGAGCCTCATGACTGGTTGTCGCTTACCGGTGGTTCTATTGGATACGGTCTTCCGGCATCAGTCGGGGCCGCTGTCGCGTGTCCGGAAAGGAAGGTGATCTGCCTGGAAGGTGATGGCGCTGCCATGTATACGATTCAGGCTCTCTGGACGATGGCTCGTGAGGAACTGGACGTCTGCACGGTAATATTTTCGAACCGCAAATATCAGATTCTCCAGCTCGAACTTTCTCGAGTCGGTGCCCAGTCGATGACTAAAAAGACCCTGGACATGATGGATCTGACCAACCCGAATCTTGATTTTGTTGCCCTGGCTGAAGGCATGGGCGTCCAGGCAGATAAGGCCAGGACCGCAGACGAGTTCAATGTGCTGTTTGAAAAGGCCATGAACTCGAAAGGACCTCGGTTAATCGAGGTTGTACTGGAATCAGATCTAAGCGGCTTTGGTTAACGAACCTCGACCTCCTGGTCGAGGTTCGCCAGTGACCTAATTTGACGTCGGCACTTCGTTAAAGGGTATACCTTTATCAGCACGCATGTCCTGAGGCATTCCGAGTACGCGCTCGGCGATAATGTTCGCCATGACTTCGTCAGTTCCGCCCGCGATCCGGAGACCCGGTGATCCCATGTAGGTCTGCTGAAACAGAGCGGCGGCCTCAGACATCTCCTTGTCCCAGATGGCGCCGCTGGCTTCCATCAGGTCTAGGGCAAACGATGCCATGTCCTGCTGCTTTGGTCCTCCAACCAGCTTGCCGATGGAATTTTCAGGCCCCGGGATCTCGCCCTTGGATAGCGCTGTCATGGAGCGGTAACCCGTAAAACGCAAGCCTGCTTCCTGACAATACCAGTCTGCCAGCTTCGAGCGAACACTGTCATTGTCGATTGCCGGCTTGTCATTCAACATGACTTTGTTCGCAAGGTCGAAGACAGAATTGAAGTTACAGGCACCACCGCCACCACCAATGGAGGCACGTTCGTTCATCAGGGTCGTCAGAGAAACCTGCCAGCCCTGACCAACCGCACCCAGGCGTTGAGCATCAGAGACTCGCACATCGGTAAAGTAGACTTCATTGAAGTTGGCCGCTCCGGAGATCTGCTTGATCGGCTTGATCTCGATACCGGGCGATTTCATGTCAATGAAGAAATAGGTCAGCCCCTGGTGCTTGGGTACATGGGGGTCCGTCCGTAATACCAGAACACCCCAGTCTGAGTAGTGTGCACCTGAAGTCCAGATTTTCTGTCCGTTAATCACCCAGTCATCGCCGTCACGTTCGGCGCGAGTCCTCAGCGCTGCAAGGTCACTGCCGCCGGCGGGTTCACTGAACAATTGACACCAGACGTTTTCACCACTGGCGAGCAGGGGGAGATGTTCCTTGCATTGATCTTCTGTCGCCCAGGACATCATGGTCGGTGCGCACATGCCATGGCCAATACCGAATATTGAATCCGGTACGTCGAACTTACCTTCTTCCTGGTTCCAGATAACCTGTTGGATCGCGGAGGCATCTCTGCCACCGTGCTCCTTCGGCCATCGAATACAGGCCCAGCCTGCCTCGTATTTCTTCTTCTGCCACAATTTGGCGCGGCCGATATAGTCGAGGCCGGCGAGTTCCTCCTCAGAGGGAACGTTGTCAGTCAGCCAGGCCTTAACCTCTGACCTGAATTCTGCTTCTTCTGCGGTATCTTTAAAATCCATGTTTCTATCCTCTTGCTGTTGCCGCTACGCTGCCCGGTCTGCTTGAATTGCAGAGATCAGCTTGTCTTGCCAGATGGCTTCGCTACCAATATTGGTCGCCAGTATCTTTGATCGTCGATAGGGGAACTGACAATCAAACTCCCAGGTGAATCCCATGCCCCCATGAGTCTGGATGTTTTCCTTGGCGGCATAGTAATAGGCCTGGGTGGCGGAAACCCTGGCCGTGGCGGCAGCGATCGGTAGCTCTGGTGCACCGGTTGAGAGGGCCCACGCGCCGTAATAGCAGTTTGATCTGGCCAGAGTGTTTTTCACATAGGCGTGAGCGAGTTTATGTTTTATGGCCTGGAAGCTGGCGATGGGTCTGCCGAAAGCGAACCGGCCCATGGCATATTCCTTGGCCATATCGAGACAGACTTGGGCGCCGCCAACCTGTTCCCAAGCAAACAGCACGGCTGCCCGGTCGTAGACCTGTTGTACAAGAGACCAGCCTTCGCCTTCGTTGCCGAGTTGTTCAGCTGAGGCATTACTGAAAGTCAGGCTTGCATGCGACCTGCTGGGATCAAGTGTTTCGACGCTCTCGCGTGCAACACCATCCTGATTAAGCTCGACGATGTAAGCTGTGGCGCCGTCACCCGTGTCAGCTCGTGCAACCACGATCGCCAAGTCTGCGATATCACCATCGGCAACGGGAACCTTTGACCCGTTCAGACCATCGTTCCCGGTGGTTGCGATACCTGCAGGGGTTGTATGGCCGGCAGTTTCGGAGACAGCGAAACAGCCTATGATACTGCCGCTGGCCAATTTCGGCAGGTACTTCGACTTCTGGTCTTCGGTCCCTGCAAGCAGAATGGCCTCTGTGGCCAGGTAAACCGAAGACGAAAAGGGTATGGGGGCCAGGCTCCGGCCCAGTTCCTCTGCGATCACGCTGAGTTCCAGGTAAGAGAGACCCAGGCCTTCGTACTCTTCGGGGATAACGGTGGCAGTCCAACCCATCTCGCTTACTTTCTGCCAGAGGTCAGCGTCGTAAGGTTCATCGCCGTTGAGTACGCGACGAACAACCGATAGAGGGCTGTTGTCCTGGAGGAAACCCTGGGCCTGCTCTCTTAAGAGGTCCTGTTCCTCGGAAA
>CAXPUI010000410.1:0-2421 GCA_964220205.1 Candidatus Allofontibacter communis
CGATCCTGACCCCGTCAGGTACCACGTAGTTGGTCATTTTTGGAAATTTGTCCACGGCGGAAACCTCGAGGACCCGGCCTTTCAGCCGTTCTGCGATCTGCAGGGCTTCAAGGTCACTGAGATCAACAGCGCCATTCTCTGTCCAGGCGACATTAGGCAGTAATGGATAGATTCCTTCCAGATTCTGGTCGTTCGGCAAAACGAAACGATGGGACAGGAGATGCAGTTTTAGGTAAGTCTCCGGGGTGCTTTGCAGGGCAGAGTCGGTGTCGATCAGAGTGAGCACGACTGGACGCTGGGTCCCGCGCAGGTCGGTCAGTAATGACTTCTGGGCTTCATCAGACAGGCTGTCAGCAAGGTTATCAATATCAGCTCCGGATAGCTCGATATCCCTGTTACCACCATCATAACCCGTGACTGCTGCGAAACTATCGACCAGGGACTGTTCTGGTTTGAACACAGGTCTTGGAAAGTAAACTTCAAGCCATTCGTTTTTTGAGTTCTTTGTGCCGATTCCGACTGCGAGGGCATACATGCTGAATTCTGTCTAATGTGGGGCGGCGTATTATAGTCGTGACGGACATTGCTTAACAGCTTATCCTCTTATGAGTTTTGGCCAAGCCTTGATGATTCGATGGGCTGCTTCAACGCACTCGGTTTCAGTAGCCACCAGGGCTATCCTGACTCGATTTTTCCCCGGGTTGCCCCGGTCCGTGGCCCGGGAGAGGAATTCACCGGGAAGTACCTTGATGTTGGTGTGCTGCAGGAGTCGCTTCGTGAACAACTGGTCGTCGATCGGGGTCTCCGGCCAAAGATAGAAAGTCGCCTCTGGAATCTGCACTGGCCAGACGGGCGCCAGTACCTGGCTGACAGCAGCAAATTTCTGACGATAAACTTGGCGGTTCTTTACTACGTGGGTCTGGTCTTCCCAGGCTGCAGTGCTGATGAGCTGGTGGTGAACGGGCATGGCGGTACCATGGTAGGTTCGGTAAAGCAGGAAGCGTTCCAGCAATTTGGCGTCGCCGGCAACGTAACCGGAGCGAATACCTGGGAGATTCGAGCGTTTGGATAATGAATTAAAGGCAACGCAGTTTTTGTAGTCCGTGTGTCCCATTCGGTCAGCAATCTCGAGCAGTCCTGGGGGTGGCGCCGATTCATCAGCGTATATTTCCGAATAGCATTCGTCCGCGGCAATGACGAAATTGAATTCCACGGATCGCTCAATTAATTGCTGCAGAATGCCGGCGTTGATGACGGCACCGGATGGATTTGCCGGGTTGCATAGGTAGAGCAGTTGGCATTGCTGCCAAACTGCCTCGGGAACCGCGTCAAAGTCAGGGAGTCCTGTTTCGGGTTCGTTATTCAGATAATAGGGACGACTGCCGGCCAGCAGGGCTGCCCCTTCATAGATCTGATAAAAGGGGTTTGGCATGAGTGTCATGGTGTCTTTCGTCGGGTCCAGAATGGCCTGTGCGAAGGAAAAAAGAGCTTCGCGGGTGCCGGTGACAGGCAATACCTCGCTTTCTTCATCGGGTGCCTTGGTCAGCTGGTAACGATCCTGCAGGTAGCGGCTGATCGCTTTCCGTAAAGCCGGTAGCCCCTTGGTGGGTGGATAAGCTCCAAACCCCTGGCGAATAAATGCCTCATCTTCCATCAGCCGAACAAGGAAATCGGGGGCGGGGTGCTTCGGTTCACCGACTGACCAGGCAATCAAGGGATCGGACGATTCGCTGACCGAATCCTTCAGTAGGTTGTTCAAGCGCTCAAAAGGATAGGGAAAGAGCTTGTCCAGTTGCTGGTTCATGATGCGAGTTTCTCAAGGTGCTGGTCCAGTTCTTCCCGAATAGTGCTTTCGATTCGCTGCAGCATTGCTGCCTCGGTAATGGGCTGGCCGTTGCTGTTGGTAACATAAAATATATCTTCCACGCGTTCGCCGAGCGTGGTGATGCGGGCCGAATGAATATTGATGCCGAGCTTCGAGAAAGCGCTGCCGATCAAGGCCAGGAGGCCTGGACGGTCCGGCGTAATGATCTCGATTGCGGTTTGTAGCTCTTGAGGAGCCTGGGTAGCGTTGACCTGTGTCGGATTCTGAAAGTTCCTGAGTACCCGAGAGGTACGCCGAAAGCTCTTTGGTTGTGTCTGATGTTCCAGGATGAACTCAATCAGCGTGGATCGGATGTTTTTTGTCCGCGAGGTCTTTTCTCCGACCGGTTCTCCATTGGCTTCCAGGATAGTAAAGGTATTGAATGTAAAGTCAGCGGACGTGGCGATCCCCGCGTCCACGATGTTGAGACCTAGTTGATCCAGGGCGCTGGTAATTGATGCGAAGAGTTCCGGTCGGTCCTTGGTGTGAATAAATATCTGGGTAAAGCCTGAGTCACTGCGGCGTGACTTGTCATCCCTGATCAGGACAACAGGTCG
>CAXPUI010000411.1:0-6207 GCA_964220205.1 Candidatus Allofontibacter communis
TTTTTAATGATACGGCGACCACCGAGATCTACACATGTAGCTACACTCTTTCCCTACACGACGCTCTTCCGATCTGAGACCTCCGGCGGCGAACAACTGATGCCTGTGGTCAAAGATGAGCCAGTGACAACTTCTCCTGAGGTTATTGCCGTTCCGACCGAAGCCGAAGTGGTTACCCGAGTCTTCCGTGATCCTCCTCCGTCCGTTGACAATGTCTCCTCTGGTCAGTCTGCTGAAGACAGGTTGTCCATCTCGCTAGATACCTCCGGGTCGTCGCGGGAAGATCCCGGGTCAGAACAATTGCGCGCAGAAGATTTCCTGTGGGACGAACGGGCGTCCGAAGAGGTGCTCGGTGCAGTCCCGGACCTCCGGGGTGAACCCGTGTACCTGAGTGAGCCGGCCGACGAGCAGAGTGCAGTGAGTTGTTCCGGTACGACCGAGGAAATACTGAACTGCAGTCTCGGGGATGTTCGGCGGTTGCTGAAAAACTGGGTTCTTGCCTGGGGGGCAGGCGATATCGAGGCTTATCTCAGTTTCTATACCAAAGCCCGTTCACCGCGAGATGACATGAACCGGTCACAATGGGAGGCAAATCGTCGTCAGCGTGTCTCTCCAGACAGGGACGTTGAGATCAACTTGAAGCTCGAAAGCCTGGGCATAGGAGATTCAGGCCTGTTTGATGTTGTATTCCGGCAGGAGTACATTTCTCCGAACTATCAGGACAGCGTCCGGAAACGCCTGTTCCTGCTCAGGGAAGCAGACGGTTTGAAAATCTGGAAGGAAGAAGTCCTGCCCTGATGCTTAGGGTCGTTTAGCGTGGCAGGACAGCTGTCGCTTCTATTTCTATCAGGGCTCTGGCCTCGATCAGCCTGACGACCTGGACGACGCTCATGGCAGGATAGTTACGGCCCATGATGTCCCGATAAACCTCTCCCATGGCTTTTTGGGAATTCAGGTAGGCGTCCCGGTCGGTGATAAACCACGTAAGCCGCACCAGGTTTTCTGGTCCGGCGCCAGCCTCCGCAAGTAAAGTGACAATGTTGGTCAGGGTTTGCCGAAATTGCGGAATGAATTCATCACTTTCGAACTCCTGGTTGCTGTTCCAGCCGATCTGACCTCCGAGAATGATCAGTCTGCCCTCGGCAACCACGCCGTTGGCGTAACCTTTAGCTCTGGCCCAGCCCTCGGGTTGCAGAAACTCCATCCGTTATCTCCTCGTTCTATCTGTTTGTCATCAGTAGGAATCAATTGACAGGCTGGCTAGAACTGCCCTGATGAATCGCCTCTCATTCTATATTCTCAAGACCAGTCCGGAGCGACCAGTCGTCGCTTGCCGTCCGCGGTCTTTGTGCAGGGTTCGTCGAGAGCCGATCGGTCCCAAAGATTGCAGGTTACCTGCTTGTGTTTCTGATCAAGTCCTTCGCAGTAGTTACTGTACACGCACAGTCTGACCTCATCGCCTCGACCTTGACGCACTTTTTCAAACCAGTCCGGATCCGCCAGAGCCTGTCGGGCAAAGCCCACGATGTCCCCCGCACCTGCATTAATGGCGCTGTCGGCCTGTTCGAAGTTATGGATGCCCCCGGCGACAACGACAGGTACCTTTGAGCCGGATTTGTGCAGATGCTGTCGGAGAAGAGTGGCCGGCGACAGATTGCGGCCGAATGGTCCGAAATCGTCACTCAGGTATTGGGGCATACACTCATAGCCGCTTGGCCCGGTGTAGGGATAGACTGCCCAGCCGATTTTCGGTTGCTTGGCATCGTCGAATTTGCCCCCTCGGGACAGGGAGATGTAGTCCAGGCCGCGGTGTGCGAATTGTTCGGCATAGAAGAGGCTGTCATCAATGGTCGAACCGCCTGGAATACACTCTTCGGTCAGGATCCTTGTCCCGACCACGTAATCTGACCCGATGGCGGACCGCACCGCGTCAATGACTTCCAGCGCCAGTTTCACTCGCGCTTCCGGAGAGCCGCCATAACCGTCCTCGCGGTCATTGGTGCGCGACAGGAAAGAAGCCATGGTATAGGCGTGGGCGAAATGGAGTTCGACGCCATCGAATCCTGCCGTTCTCGCGCGCCTCGCCGCCTGGGCGAAAAGACCGGGCAACTGTTCCGGCAGGTCAGCAATATGTGGCAGGTGGGTATCCGTAACCCTTTCTCGCTGCCCATAGTTGAGTGCTTCGAGTTCTGCGGTTGTCAGAAGATCGGAGAGTTCTGCCGAACTGAGCTTGAGCAGGGCTTGTCTGACGTCATGCTCTGATGCATCTTCGAGATGGAGCGCCTGGCGATGATGGTCGGTGATAGGCAGGAACCTGTCGAGAAATTTGGCAGGCTCGGGTCGTCGTCGCACCGCGAGGAAATCAATGAGCTGGATAAAGAGCCTGGTTTCGCCCTCGCTTTCCTGCCTGACCCGTTCAGCGAGGCGCGCCAGTCCGGGGATGAACCGGTCGTGGCCAATCCGCAGCAATGGTCCGCTCGGCACATCGCGAATGCCCGTGGCCTCGACCACCAGTCCGCCGGGCTTGCCGCGTGCAAAACGGCCGTACCAGTCAATGTTGTCGTCAGTGACTTCTCCGGTTTCCAGGGCCCGCCAGGGCACCATGGCTGGAACCCAGGTGCGATCCCGTAGTGTCAATGCCTGGTAGGCGATGGGTTGAAACAGGCTCGATCCTCTGGCTTCCGCCTGGCTTGGCCAGATACCTGGCGTGGGCACGTGTTTAATGCGCTCGACGGGCTTCCACATACTGGTGTCCCTAGTTGCCTTTGAACGCAGGGGTCTCTTTGGCGACAAAAGCTCTGTAAGCCCGCTCAAAATCGCCTGTCTGCATGCAGATAGCCTGTGCCTGGGCTTCCGATTCAATGGCCTGATCAAGGCTCATGTTCCATTCCTGGTTCAGCATGGTTTTGGTCATGCCATGGGCGAAGGTTGGGCCTGAGATGAGTCGCGCAGCGCGTTCGAGAGCCAGTTCCGTGACATCGCTTTCAGCCAGTTCGTTAAACCAGCCCCATCGTTCGCCTTCCTCAGCGCTCATGTTTCTCCCGGAAAACAGGAGATCGGCGGCTCTGCCCTGGCCGATGATTCTGGGCAGAATGGCGCACGCACCCATGTCGCAGCCTGCAAGACCGACCCGGGTGAACAGGAAAGCGGTTTTTGCGTTCCTCGTACCGTAGCGCAGGTCGCTTGCCATTGCCAGGATGGCGCCGGCACCTGCGCAGATGCCATCGACGGCGGCTATCACGATCTGCGGACAGGCACGCATGGCCTTGACGACGTCTCCGGTCATCCGAGTGAAGCGCATCAGGTCGACCATGTCCATTTCCACCAAAGGGCCGATAATTTCGTGGACGTCACCACCTGACGAAAAATTACTTCCGGCACCCTCGATGACCACGGCATGAACATCGTTTGCGTAGGCCAGGTCTCGAAAGAGATCTCGCATTTCACCATAGGAGTCAAAAGTCAGCGGGTTCTTTTTCTCAGGACGATTGAGTGTCAGCCTGCCGATATTATGCTCAACCCGCCAGAGGAAGTGCTGGGCCTCATAGTTGTTCAATGACAATTCTTTCATGGGATTTCCTTATGTTTCGCCGCCGCTGATAGAGAGTGCCTGGCCGGTTATGGACGAAGCAGCATCACTGATCAGCCACATAGCCGTCGCTGCCACCTCTTCGGGTTGTATAAAGCGTTTCTGGGGATTGTTGCTGGCCAGAGTTGCTCTCGCCTCTGCAGCGCTGCGCCCGGTTTTTGAGACGATGTTGTCGACTGACTGGGTCAGCAGGTCAGTTTCAGCAAAGCCAGGACAGATCGCATTGAAAGTGATACCAGTCCGGGCATATTCAGTCGCCAGGGCCCGGGTGAGGCCGAGCAATGCGTGTTTTGAGGCAACGTAGCCGCTGACATAGGCATAACCTTTCTGTGCGCTGGTGCTGGCGATGTTGATGACTCGACCGGCGTTGCGCTCGAGCATTGAATCGATGACTGCCTGGGTACAGTAAAATGCCCCGTCCACATTAACCGCGAAACTCGCTCGCCAGTCTTCCAGGGTATGTCGGTTGAAAGGGCTGCTGGGGGCAATCCCGGCGTTGTTCACCAGTATGTCGACGGCAGGCAGGCCAGAGAACGCAGCCTGTACAGCCTCCGGATCGGCCACATCAAGCTCCTGACAACGGGCAGCCTGGAGTCGTCCGGCTACTTCCTGCAGGTTGGTGAGATTGCGCCCGAGGAGGGTTGTAGTGATGCCTGCTGCATCAAAAGCTGTGGCAATCGCTGCACCCAGTCCGCGGCCTCCACCTGTGATCACCGCGTGAGTCATGGGGCTGCCCCCGGGACCAGTGCCAGTACGCGTAGCGGCGAGCCAGATCCCTTCCTGATCTTGAGAGGTGCTGCGAAGATGACGGTTCCTGTAGCCGGAAGCTGGTCCAGGTTCATCAGGCACTGGAGGCCATACTTGCCGGCGCCGTGCATATAGTAGTGGCAAGGGTGTGGCGGATTCAGGTGCTCTGCCTGCCCGGCGTCCGTACCGATTTCCTCGGAACCGAAGCCGAGGACATTGCGTTCGACAAGGTAGCGGACAGCATCAGGATCGGGCCCGGGGGTGTGTGCGCCTTCTTCGTCATAGTTCTGGTACTCGGCCGCGGAGGTTTTCTTTGACCAGTCGGTACGCATCAGTACCCAGCTGCCAGGCTGAATCTGGCCGTGGGTGGCTTCCCATTCCTGAATAAATTCCCTGGTGAGAAGAAAATCGGCATTGCTTGCACATTCTTTGGAACAGTCGATGACCACTGCCGGTGCCACCATGTGCTCGACAGGTATTGAATCAGTCGCGTTATTGGCCAGGTTGCGTCCTGACACCCAGTGAATCGGTGCATCGAAGTGGGTTCCCGAGTGCTCGCAACAGGTGAAATTATTCCAGTACCAACTGGGCCCACGGTCATCGTACTGTGAGATTTCCTCGATACGGAAAGGCTGGCACTGTCCGAATTCCGGTGGCAGTGACAGCTGGGGAAAATCCGGATCAAGCGTCTGGGTCAGATCAATGACCTGTATACCCCCTGTGGCTATTGTTGCGCCAAGATCGTTGAGAACGCTCATTGGCTGGCTCCCTAGGTAAAACTCATGTTGCCGACCGATGCGCCACCGCAGACAAACAGTGTCTGCCCGGTTACGAAATCTGCATCGTCAGCCAGAAAAAATTTAACAGCGCGTGATATGTCGGCGGGACGGCCAAGGCGGCCAACGGGGACGCGACCTGCAACCCGCTCAGCAAGTTCTGTCTCAGGCGGTATGACTGCATCGAACATTTCTGTCTCAGCGATAGGGCCGGGAGCCACCATATTGACTGTGATGCCATGGGGGGCGAGCTCCAGGGCCCAGGTTCGGCCCATGCCGACCATACCCGCCTTGGTGGCAGAGTAGACGGTACGTTTTTCCAGGCCGACGATAGCGCGGGTGCTCATCAGGATAATCCGGCCATGATGATTCGCTTTCATGGTCGGCAAGGTTGCCTGGACCATGGCAATCGCACTGCCGAGATGCAGCTGTGTGACCGCATCCAGGTCACCTGCTGTCACCTCTTCCAGGGGTTTTTCAAAAGTCGCTCCTGCGTTGTGGATCACCCGGGTCGCTGGAGCTTCGCGAGCGGCCTGTTCAAAGGCTGACCTGCTGCTATCGATATCGGTCAGGTCGGCCAGTACGGTATGTAAATTGTCATGCTCGAAGGGGGGCGGTCGCCGTGCGAAACTGACAACCTGATAGCCTTCGTTCAGTAACTGTTGGCAAAGATCGGCACCGATACCGGAGCTGCCACCTGTAATCCAGACTGTGTCAGCCATCGGCCAGCTCCTTTTCCAGTATCTTGGGGTCTTCGAGGAAGCGAGAGTAGTACTCGCGGGCAACATCGCCGGGATAGATGTCCTCGATGCCATCTTTCAGCGCGGCAACGACGTCTCTCGCCAGGCGTTCAGGGGCTAATTTCGGCGGGGGAATGTGCTGATTCCAGGGGTCGTCGAGTGGTCCGGGGAAAGCATTCAGTACCCTGACCGCGTGAGGTTTGAATTCCGCCCGCAGGCACTGGCTCAGGCTGTAGGCGGCAGCTTGCGATGCGGAAAAAGTGCCATGGCTGGGGAAGTTGGAAAGGGCGAAAACCGACAGAATATTGACCCAGGCCACAGCGCTGTTCTGGCCGTCAGCCCCGCGTGATTTCAT
>CAXPUI010000412.1:0-2283 GCA_964220205.1 Candidatus Allofontibacter communis
CTTGAAGCCGTCAATGCGCCTGGCATCCGACAGGTTCAGATCAGCAAGATGTCCAGTGCCCGGCAAAATGGGATAAATGACACACTGCTCCGCAACCTCGTCATCTACGAGAACTGCCAGCTCGAGGCCGCCCGCAAGGATTCCGTCCCCGTGACCTACACCGATTGATCTTGACGTCTCCTCATTCATTCGGGCGTAGAGCCCAGGAATCATCGTTGCAATCTCAGCAGCTTCATTGGAGACGGGATCACTGCCGAAGATATGCGTCTGACCGATAAAATTCCTCGCTGGTTCAGGCGTAATTTCAAAACCGGTCAGGGAGTCTTGACCACTAAAAATCTTAACTCCAGGCACCCCGGTCTTGTCCGGGCCGCCAACTTCGCTCTGGAACTTGTGGATGGACTGGTTCGAGTTCCAGCCAGGCGACCAGGTATAGGGTCTCAGGGTCGATGGCGCCTGCTGTTGATTACCTTCCATCGTAAAAGCCAGCGGTGATTCAGTGTCTACCGGCTGCTTTGGCTCGTGAACAGAGACATCCGCGAGCATCGCTGTCCGGCCGCTGGCTCGGTGAGTCATTCTGGCGACACGGGAACCTTCAACGCGATAATCCTGACCCGGCGCACAGTTCAGCATCGCAGCAAGTACCGGATGTTGTTCTGCGCAGCGCTGCTGAACCGCCCCCGCCGACAGCTCCTGTCCCCCTAACGCAGTCAGAAGCTGATACGCTGCTGAAATGTCGCCAGCAGGTTTAAATACTGCCAGAGAGCGTTGGAGTCGACCTTCATTATTAACAAACGTGCCTTCGCTTTCGGCAAAGGTGGCGGCAGGCAGTACCACCTGGGATTCAGACACGGTTGCGTTATCCAGATGATCTATAGCAACAAGTGACTTGATCTGTCCCAGGACATCCTCACCAAAGCGCGCCGCCAGATCGTTTTCAAGCACAACGACAACATCAGCATCAGCAGCCAGCAGACCTTCCGTACTGTTGTCGTTATCGATAAGCGCAACACCGAGACTGTTGGCTTCACTGGCGCAAAGGAAAATCCCCGTGTCCGCGTTTTTTTCATGCAGAGCCCGAGCCAGGTTAGCTGCAACCTTCAACACATTAGCGCTGTTCAGGCTGGCCCCGGAGATAATCAGTGGTCGTTTGGCCTGCAACAGCACCTCGGCAACTTCCTGAGCCCGCGGTGCACTTTCATTATCCAGGGAACTGTCCAGGACCTTTTCGATCTGCTGAGTCAGGGAGACAATCTCCTCGGGAGCAAGCCTGATCGCCTGACTGGCAACATCGTCCAGTTTGTCCGCCATCGGACTCAGCAATACCAGCGGACTCAGATCATGCTGAGTCAACTCCCTGACTGCAGCATCGTGCCAGCTCGAGATACCTGTTTCATCGGCCATCCGCTGGCCACGATTCCGCAATGCCTGACGAACAGAAAGAGCAAGCCGCGGCGCATGATTGGTGATGTCTTCGCCAATCACCAGGACGGCATCATAAGACTCCACTTCCATCATCGATGGCGTGTTCATTCCGCTCTGCAGGACCTCTAGAATCACGGCACTCATCGCTCGATCGATGTCCGTCATTCCGTTAGCGTAATTTTCAGCACCGACCAGTTGTCGAAGCGCTTCGTTTGCTTCGAGGCTGGCTCTGGGCGAACCAATACCGACAACAACACCATCCAGCAATCCCCGTATTGCCTCTATTGCGTCAGCCAGCGGTACCGGATCGTACTTGCCGTCGGCATTGCGAATACCAGCCTGGGGTATCCGCCGATCCGAGTTAACGTGCTGCGCACCAAACCTTCCCCGATCACACAGGAAGTAACCGTTAACTTCATTGTGATATCGATTATGGACACGCCTGAGCTCACCATATCGCTCAGAGCTGTATGTATTGCAACCCAGGGAACAGGACGTGCAGACAGTGGGTGAAGACTGCAGGTCCCATTTTCTGGTGTAATGTTTTGAAAGTGTCTTGTCAGTAAAGACGCCGGTGGGACACACCTCTACCAGGTTGCCAGCAAACTCATTTTCAAGTACGCCATCCTCTGCCCGACCGAAAAATACTCTGTCCCGGGAGCCAAATGCGCCAAGGTCTGTTCCGCCTGCATAATCCTGGTAGTAACGAACGCACCGATAGCAGGTGATGCATCGAGTCATGTCGTGGCCGATGAAAGGCCCCAGATACTGGTTCCTGAAAGTGGTCTTCTCACCCGAGGAACGCCTGTCACGATGTCCAACCATCACCGTCATGTCCTGGAGATGGCACTCGCCACC
>CAXPUI010000413.1:0-2359 GCA_964220205.1 Candidatus Allofontibacter communis
CTCGGACGCTGACACGAAGTGTCCTGAACGTTGCCTGGCTTCTATTTGGCCCTCAATGGAACGAAAGCGCAATCATTTTAAGTCAAGCTCCATGCTCTATAATGGCGGCTTTTGTAACCGGACCGGAGAAGTATCATGAACACTAATCGTCAATGGCTGCTCGCCAAGCGCCCGTTTGGCATCGTTACCAGAGAGAATTTTGAATACCAGGAAACACCCATACCGGAACCAAGTGACGGCGAAGTCCTCGTGAGAAACCTTTTTCTCTCTTTTGATCCCACGCAACGAGGCTGGATGGAAGACCGTGAAAGTTATCTGCCCCCAGTGCAGCTTGGTGAACCCATGCGAGCCGGATCGATCGGCCAGGTGGCTGAATCCAATAATCCGGAATTTGCTCCAGGTGACCTGGTACAGACCACAGGTGGTTGGCAGGATTTCGTTGTTGCGGCACCGGGTCAGGGAGTCATGGGCCTGTCCAAAGTGCCGGAAGGCGTGCCACCCGAATTGATGTTGTCGGTCCTGGGTGTCACTGGCCTGACAGCCTATTTTGGGCTGCTCGACCTGGGTGAACCCAAAGCCGGTGAAACGGTGCTGGTGTCCGGTGCAGCGGGTGCAACCGGTTCAGTGGCAGGCCAGATTGCCAAGCTAAAAGGCTGTCGTGTCATCGGTATCGCCGGAGGGCCTGAAAAGTGTCGATGGCTGATTGAGGAAGCGGGTTTTGATGATGTCATTGATTACAAGAAGGAAGACGTCAATGCGCGTATTGGTGAGACCTGCCCCGATAAGGTCGACATCTACTTTGATAATGTTGGCGGGGACATTCTTGAAGCGGCGTTGAACCACATTAATATGAAAGCCCGTGTTGTCCTCTGTGGTGGCATATCAGGTTACAACGCGACGGAACCTGTACCCGGTCCCGTGAATCTCATGAATCTGGTTGTCATGCGTGCGCGCATGGAGGGTTTTATTGTCATTGACTATATGGATCGAGCGGGTGAGGCGATCGCCGAACTGATGGCCTGGATTCAGGCTGGGCAGCTGGTCTATCAGGTTGATATGCAGGAAGGCTTTGAAAATATTCCTGACACACTCAACCGCCTGTTCACCGGTAAGAATCTGGGCAAGCAACTTCTCAGGATTGCTGAGCCAGGCTGAAGAAAATTTGCGTCGACGCTGTCGCCTGATCGGGAAATTGGTTTTTTCTCAGTCGGGCGATCGACTCTCATGATCGGCAAGCCACTCAGACACGCGGGCCTCGAGTAGGGGTAGAGGCATGGGGCCACCCCCCAAAACGATACCGTGGAACTCACCATAGTTGAATTCTGGCCCGAGGACCCGCATCGCTCTGTCACGCAATTCCAGTATCTTCATCATCCCGACCTTGTAGGCAGTAGCCTGGCCGGGCATATACAGATATCGCCATATTTCGGAAGTCACCGCGTTGGTGGCTTTCGATGAATTTGCCAGCGCATAGTCGATTGCATCCTGTTCGCTCCAGCCTTTGGCATGTAGGCCCGTGTCAACAACCAACCTGATGGCTCGCCAGAGTTCTCCGGAGAGTCGTCCATAATCGTTATAAGGGTCTTTGTAGAAACCCATTTCCTTAGCCAGGTATTCGCTGTAAAGGCCCCAACCTTCAGAATACGCAGTATAGCCGTGGTAGGTCCGAAACCGGGGGATGCCTTCTAGTTCCTGCTGGATGGATAACTGGAGGTGATGGCCAGGTAGACCCTCGTGGTAGGAGAGATTCTCTATGCGGTAAATTGGATGAGTCGACATATCGATCAGGTGCATATAGAAGACTCCGGGGCGGGAACCATCAGGCGTTGCCCTGGCGTAGTGGGCGGCCCCGCCAGGCTGTTCTCTGAAAGTTTCGACTCGGCGTACTTCAAGGGGAGCCCTGGGCAATTGGTCAAAGTACTCAGGCAGTGCCTCTGCCATACCAGCAATGTAGTCTTCTGCAAGCTTGATATAGGCTGCACGGCCTGCATCGTCTGACGGGTAATAAAACTGCGGGTCCTCTCGCATGAAGGTGAAGAATTCACCAAGTGAGCCCTCGAAGCCCACTGTCTCGCGTATAGCATCCATCTCCGAGTGAATGCGCGCGACCTCGGCGAGTCCGGTAGCATGGACCTCATCGGCAGAAAGGGGCAGGGTGGTATTTCTTAGGAGTCTGTACTCGTAGTAAGCCTTGCCATCGGGTTGGCTGCCGGCACCTGTCCGCGTTCTATCAAGTGTTTTCATGGTGTCGGTGAGCCAGCTGATCAGTGCCTCGTAGGCAGGCTTAACTTCATTCAACAAGGCAGATCGAAATTTCGCCCGATAGTCTTCAGCTTTGTCGGCAGATAGATCGCCGGAT
>CAXPUI010000414.1:0-2587 GCA_964220205.1 Candidatus Allofontibacter communis
CGTCATCGTAGAGCCACACTTCGGGCATCTATGCGTAACCTGACTGCCCAGGTGCTCACCCAGCTTCCCTTCAATCTCCAGCCTGGAAATATCAGCAGTGAACGGAAATTCGACAAGAGGTCTGCCAATATCCCGAAAAGCATGCTTGACGAAATCCTCGCCCGCTGGCCCAGCAAACTTGTCCCCGAACTGGATACCAGCGACAACATTCAGTTGCTCTGCGTCGCACAACAAAAAAGCCACGCGATGACCATCCAGGCTGGATCGCGAAATCGAAGAGTCTCTGCGTACAAATTCGCTCAGCGGCACATCGGTAAACAAACATATACTTTCGGGCAAGACCTTATGTAACTGCGTCAGCATATTTCTCGTCTCTTCATCGAATACTCCATCTTTCAGCACGAAGGCTGCGGAGCCTGCACTGACTGGAGACAGATCTGCCAGGGATTTTGTCGTCGTCGGACCCGGAAAACCACTGTCCAGCGCTTGAGGTTCCAGTCCGGAAAGCGCATTTTCGCTCTCCCCGCTCTGCCCTTCCCGGGCAACTGCAAACGATTCGAAGTCAGCAATGTCTTCATCAAGAAAAGCTGTAATTTCACGCCGCCTGAGATGCCGCAGCAGGTACCAGATTGCCGCTGCAGCCATCAGAAATATCAACAGACTTTTCAAGAGTCTCTCAGCATCTACCAGGACCACCAGTATAACAAAGCGGCCACTTGCCCTGACTGATACAATGACACAAAAACCAGGCTGAACATCCATGAGCAACATCCTAACCAGAGAAACCCGCGATTTCGTGACCACCCTCACGATGAATCGTCCGGATCAACTGAATGCCCTGTCAGTGGAACTGAGACAACAACTCGGTGAAACCTTCAGAGAATTGAAATCGGACACTGATACAACAGTCATCATATTGACCGGCAATGGCCGGGCATTCACTGCGGGACTCGATCTTAAGGAGCTCGGCCAGACGGGGATGGGCACCAAGGACTCTCGCAGCGAGACGATCAACGTCGCAGAGGCAATGCGCGATGTCGGCAAACCCATTATCGCCGCGATCAATGGTTTTGCCGTGACCGGTGGATTCGAAATAGCCCTGGCCTGCGACATTCTGATCGCTTCCACTGAAGCCCGTTTCGCGGACACGCACGTTCGCATGGGGGTCGTCCCGGGCTGGGGACTCTCGCAACGGCTGGCCCGATTAGTCGGTGCGTCACGAGCCAAACAACTCAGTTTCACCGGCAATTATCTGGATGCAGAGACAGCATGTCGCTGGGGACTGGTCAACGAGGTCCTGCCACCCGATGAGCTGTTACCCTACTGCAGGAAAATCGCGAACGATATCTGTTCTGCCAATCCAGCAACGCTCAAAGAAGTCCATCGCCTTATCGACCATGGGTGGGAACACTCTCTATCAGAAGGCCTCCTCGAAGAGTCCAGGGCGTCCGGCAATGCAAACAGGGGAATTGAGGCCACGGTTCTTGAGGAAACCCGTAAAGAGGTCCAAAACCGTGGTCGAGATCAGGTTGATTGATCCCGAAGGTTATCCAGATGCGCGTGTTCGTTGAGTGTCTTGATAGATTGTTCACCTGATCCCGCAATCATGAACCGGTTAACACTCGTGTAAGTCGGGTTAAAAAACATCCTGGGCTGCATATCAAGGACATGGCAGGCCCAGGCATTGATAACGCCGCCATGACAGGTAACCGCTACCTTCTGCCCTCTGTGTCCAGCCACTATTTCCCCCAGGGTAGCCACCACACCTCGAGAGAATTCGGGAAAATCAATGTCGACTTCACCTCGCATGAGCCTTTGCCAGCGATCAAAGTCAATTTCCTTGAGCTGTTCTGAAGGAATGTAGTTACTGGACTCGCGATCGAACTCTGCTACACCATCGCGATGCTCCGCTTTCAACCCCTTGACTCTCTCAAGAGGCTCAGCCGTCTGGCGCGCCCTCAACATGGGACTGGTGTAAAGGTAATCAATCGACGCGTTTGCAAGCCAGGATCCCAGAAGCTCAGCCTGCTGCTTGCCTGTCGCAGACAATGGAGGATCGGCGGGTATGCCGTCATCGTTTTCTACCAGTTGCGGCAACCCGTGCCTTATCAGTATCAACTCCATCTAGGCACGCTCCGTCAACCCGGCAATCATCTCAATGGTTGGCAGCCATTCTTCAGCATGCTGATAGGGTTTGCCGATAATCATCCTGGTAACCCCTGCGCGCCGGTACTCCTCGATCGTCGCTTGATTGGCTGCCTTATCCTCATCATGGAGTCTTGCAAAAGTAACGACTTCACCGGGGTGTCCACGCTCTGCGGCCATCGCCTGGTACCTGGCAATTTCAGGCGCCAGCTTCTCAAGCGAACCCATCGGCAACCAGCCATCCCCGTACTGGAGCGTGCGCTCTATCGCGTGGGGCGCCCCTCCGCCCACGTAGATTGGGGGACGTGCTGGCCGAGGCCTGAAGAGAAACTGCTGGCCATTAGCAGTGACTTCGTCGCTCGCAAAGCTTTCATTGAAAAATTGCAGCGTCTCATCAGAGACTTTCCCCCTGGTCTCCCTGGGAATACCCAGCGCCTTGAAC
>CAXPUI010000415.1:0-2957 GCA_964220205.1 Candidatus Allofontibacter communis
GGTGCCTGTAGGTCGCACCTATTTCACCTGCGAGGGCTTCACCCTGTTCGTCGAGAACATCAACCATCCAGACCAGACCACCTTCACGAGCGAACAGCTTCGCCTCCTCTGCGCCCTGACCACGAGCGGCCCCTGTAATTAGGCAGACTTTGCCTTCCAGCCTTCCCATGCATCCCTCCAGCAATGAACTATTAGATAACTGTTATTGGATCACCCTCCTGCCAGGGTGGAAACTTACCCATAATCTCAGCAAACAAAGCCTCGTCAAGCAGGCGACGCAACCAGTTCTTGAGTTGCACATAGGGTAAAGCTTCAAACCAGGATATATCGACGTTCGCAAACTGTCGGACAAATGGTAACAACGCCGCGTCCGCTAGGCCCCGACTTTCACCCAGGAGAAAAGGTCGGCCGACCAGATGGGTATCGAGCTCTGCAAGCATCTGCTCAGCCGCATCCCGGTGCGCCAGTTTTGTCGCTTCCTCACCTGGAGGCGCATACTTGTAGCCATCCAGGTGGGCTTTGAATGTTAAGTCATTCATATCAATCAGCGCCCTGGCCTCGTCCAGACGATCCAGCCAACCCTCGGGGTCACGCTTTGCGAGCGCCCACAGCATGATATCAAGGCTTTCCTCCAGGACTTTGTCTTCCACCGACAAAACCGGCACAGTGCCTTTCGGTGAAAGCTCAAGCAATTCCAAGGGCTTGTCCCTGAGGACAACCTCACGGAGCTCGACCCGGACCCCAGCATAGCGCAGCGCCATCCTGGCCCGCATGGCATAGGGACATCGACGGAAACTGTAAAGCACAGGCAGATTAATGTTCATGGACAGATTATATCGCCTTATACGATACTCAGCGCATGTCCGAAGCTGATACTGTCATCACTGAACTCACCCAAGGTCAGGGTTTCACGGTACTGAAGGATCTGATCAGTGGCGAAATTGCCTCTGATGCCCGCAGCTATATCCTGGCTCACCTTGACGAAGGCCATGAGAATTCCCCCGGCGATATCAACCTCACTGGCCTGATCACCGAGGGCAAGCGCTTCACCGACCTGGCCACTCATCCGAGATTGCTGGCCATCGCTCACCGTCTGCTGGGCTCTGATTGCAAACTGGCGGCACTGGGAGCAAAGATCCTCATGCCCGGTTGCGGGGAAGGCAGCCTGCACGTCGACTATCCTTATTGGGCCATGGATCCGGGCATGCCCGTAAGTCCTGCCCTGATGATGCAGGTCATCTGGATGCTGGAACCCTTCTCGGCGGAGAATGGCGGTACCTGGGTTGCGCCTGGCAGCCAGAAATACCTGGCGCATGTCGACAACAACCGATTCAAACAGGAAGCGATTCAACTCGAAGGCAACGCCGGCGATGCCATGGTCAGTCATGGACTGCTCTGGCACCAGACGGCGGTTAATCATGCCACCGAACCCCGGGTCGCCTTACTGATCAATTACTCACAGCTCTCCATCAGACCAATGCGCGATCTCGGCCCTTTCAGCGATAACTTTCTTGCAGAGGCCAGCGATGAACTCAAAGCACTGCTACCGCTCAACTATGGCCAATCGCTTCGGAATCGCCTGAAGAGAAACTACAGCTAGTCAACCCCCAACTGCAGCTTTGCACCCTTGATACCACCCGCGTAGATCCCCGTCGCCGTGTTGATCGCCGCCTCGGCATCACCTCTCGGATCAAAATTCCCGGTCCAATCGACGGTACAGGTGCCATCTCCATGATCCGTAATCTGCACGGTAGCCGAGTAGTTCATAAAAGGCAGCGGACTGTCATCATTGGTACTCGAATAGGTCATGGTCAGGCTTTCGGCATCGTGCACATCGAGTCTCTCGACCACTTCACCGCCACCCATAGACAGGTACCTCATCATCCCAACACCTTCACCTTCATAACGGACGGCATCAATCGGCCCGCCGGCTCTTATCCCATCGAAAACACACAACGCACCGAAAACATCCGCTCCGGGGGCCGCTATGTCCTTGACAACTTTCGCTTCTACCATCGTTGAACTCCTGTTTATCTAAAAAGTAAGTATAGCGCCTACGCCTGCTATAAACCCGGACCAGGCACTATGGGTGAACCATCATCGAAGCGACTGAATCGAAAACGCGCCAGATCATGTTTCTGATCATTACCAAGCACCAGGTTGGCCAGCGTCTCACCTGCCCCCGGACCAAAACCGAAGCCGTGTCCGGAAAAACCTGTGCCGACATACAAACCCGGGAGCTCAGGTACTTCGTCCATAACCGGGACCAGGTCAGGGGTGACATCTATCATCCCCGCCCATGCCTCTGCCATGGGAACCCCATGAAGCGTGGACAGATGCTCTGCGACACCATTTCGGATCTTCTGCAGCGCAGCTTCGGCAGGCTCCGGGTCGTTGATCCGGTGTCGCTCAAAGGGCGTCTCTTCCGCTCCGGTCCAACGTCCCTGCGGCATCAGGCGATTTATCAGCCCCCCGCCGAACTTGAGCCGTATGGTTGCGAAGTTGTCCCGAAGTACCGGTTGAAACTCACGAAAGAATCGAAAGCTGTCCAGAGAGAGATAATGTTCGTTGAAGCCACCGGGTGCCAGAGTGTAACCTCCGTCCTGGCGGCGTCGGAAGGCGAACACTGAATCAGCAGCATTACCGGAAAAAAAATCAGGTGCTGCATCGGTTCTTGCAACGGTCGAACGCACCATCAACTGCGGCAGACGCACCCCCATGTTACGGAGGAACGTCGACGACCAGGCTCCAGCGCTCAGCAGTACTGATGAAGTCCTGATCACACCATGCTCTGTCACCACGCCAGAGACCTGCCCCGCCGTTGATTCCAGCACCCTGACAGCACAATTTTCCTTAATACCAACACCCCTGGCATGGAGTTGTCGAGCTAATGCGGGGACAGCGGTAAACGGTTCGGCATGTGCATCACTGGCCGTGTGCAAGCCACCTACCCAATT
>CAXPUI010000416.1:0-5856 GCA_964220205.1 Candidatus Allofontibacter communis
TACAGACCGTAGGCCCCATTGTCCGTATCCGGCCCATTGGTCCATTCAACACGCACACCGTCGATCACCAGGTTCCGACACTCATTGATCTTGATGGCATCGCCTACCGTGTCTTCCACGGCAAAACCCTCAAGGCGAATATTATCGGCGGTAATCATGAAACCTTCCGAACCTTGAATCTGGTTTTTGAAGCTGAGCACACTTTTATCCATCCCGGCGCCCTTGATCGTGACACCATCCACCTTCAGCGACAGTCCACGATTGATCTCATGCACGCCCTCCGGAATCTCAATGACCGTTCCTGGTTCAGCCGTAATCAACGCTTCCATCAGTGTTTGCTGATAATTGGCAGAGGATTCAACGACGACCTCCCCGGAGCATGCCCCCAGACAAAGGCAGAGTGGTACCAGCAGCTTGGTTTTCATCTTGATCTGACTCTTAAACAAAGTGCGAAGCATAAACCTATGGACTCCGGGACGCCATTTGAGACAGCACAGTGCTCAATGGGGTTCGCCTGCCAGGTCTCCAGGCTCAACCAACAGCGCCATACCATCTCCGCCGGGGTCAGCACCACCATTCAACAATCCACCTGCTGCCTGAATACCGTGAACGAGAGCAAAGGCAAAACTCATCGGCGATCGCTGCACCTCGTAACCCATGTCACGGAGTGGCTGGACCGTGTAGTCGGGTATCCGATTACTGATATCGATGGCATCAGAGGTCGCCGAAAACCTGGGGGCCTGAACGGCCTGCTGCATATCCATGCCAAAGTCGATCACATTCAGCATCGCCTGCAAAACACCCATGGCGATCTGAGTGCCACCAGGCGCACCGAGCACCAGGCAGGGTTCGCCATCCCGGAAGACCATGGTTGGACACAGGGAGGAAAAGCGACTCTTACCGGGCGCAAGCGAATCCGCCCGCCCGGGTCTTGGGTCGAAAACCCCCATACATCCGTTGTACATGAAACCCAGGCCATCGGTAATCACTCCGGATGGCATACCCAGGGAATGGGTCATGGACACTGCATTACCATCGTCATCAATCACAGCGACATGCGTCGTGTTGCTGCTTTCACCTTGCCTGAACCTCTCAACCGAAGCTCTCTCTCCATGCCGGATGGCCTCAGCTAAGGATGCTGCATATTGCTTATCGGTCAGGCGCGCCACGGGAACATCCACAAAATTCGGATCGCCGATAAAGTTATCTTTATCGCTTGTCGCTCGTTTCATCACTTCGGTGACGATGCGAATATACTCGGTCGAATTGTGGCCGGTGCCAGCCAGATCGAAACACTCAAGCATATTCAGCATCTCAATCAACATGGTACCGCCTCCAGGCGGCTGATTGGTCGACAAACGGTAGCCTCGGTAGTCGCCCCACAGTGGCTCGGAGCGGACCGTTTCATAGCTCTTCAGATCGGCAAGACTAAGCAGCCCCCCGTTGGCCTGCATATCAGCGGCAATCAGTTCGGCGATTTCCCCCTGGTAAAAGACTTCCGCGCCCTCATCCGCTATACGCTTCAGACACGCCGCCATATCAGGGTTGTACAGAGTCTGACCAAGCTTTTTCAACTGTCCATCCGGGTTGAAGTAAATCTTCCGACCCGACTCGGAAAAACGCAATCGCTCACGAGTCTGCACGCGACCGGAACCATCTTCCACCTGCCAGAACCGTTCGACCTGGGGACGTATGACAGAGCCCTGCTCCGCCTGGACGATGGCAGGCTCGACGATTTCTCGCCATGACAGCAATCCGTGCCTGGCATGCGCTTCGCTGTAGGCCTTGAGACTGCCAGGCACTGTAATTGACTGGTACCCGATATCGTTGACATGACCTTTGAGGATAAACCCGAACCCATCCGGCGTTTCTCCCTCTATCAACTGATGCCACATGTCATCAGTGACTGCACTCGGGGCACGGCCGTGGAAATCGATAAAGTAATGTTCACCGCCCTTGATATAGACCTGCAGGCTGCCAAACCCAGCAATGCCACACATCTGTGGATCTACGACACCCTGGACCAGGGCACAGGTAATCGCCGCATCGACGGCATTACCACCTCGCCTGAGAGCCAGCACACCTGCTTCTACAGCCTCAGGCTGCGGCGCCACCACCATGCCACTCATGTTCGATGTCTCCCCTCTTGAATCAACAACTGTTAATAACCGAAGCCGGTGGATCAACGGGAAAGGGAATGCTCAGCCCTGTCGCTTGTAGCTGCTATACACTCACTCACCCAGTCGATCAAAAACCGGATTCCGCTTCTCCAACAAGGCCATAGCGCCTTCTCTTGCGTCTTTTCCAGCAACAAATTCGTTCTGGATAACCTCTGCTTCCTCAAGCGCCTCACGATAGTTCTGACCAAGGTGGCCATAGACCATGCGCTTGGTCGCAGCAATAGCCGCGGGCGCTGCGGTGACTGCCAGTTTTTCGACATAGGCCACCGCTTCATCAACCAGCTTTGCGGAATCCGTCACGCGCTCTACCAGCCCTAGCTCCCTGGCTTCATCTGCACTAATCTTGTCACTTGACCAAAGCAGATCCAGTGCACGCCCTGTTCCCACCAGGCGTGGCAGAATCCAGCTTGAGCCATGTTCGGCAACCAGACCACGCTTCAAAAACACCGTGGTGATAGCCGCCTCCCTGGCGGCAAACCGGATGTCGCACATCAACGCCAGTATCAGTCCTCCGCCGGCCGCAACCCCATTCAATGCGGCGATAACCGGTTTCGGTACCTCTAACAGATAAGAGAAAAGTCCAGGCAGCTCATCTTCCTTGCGTTCCGAAGAAGTCGCAGGCGTGGCCCCGCTGGTCACACTGGCGAGCACCTCGGCGTCCAGCCCGGAACAAAAACCGCGACCGTTACCCGTGACAACGATGCCAATTATCCCTTTGTCGGATACTGAATCCTCAATGGCTTGACGAATCTCCGCCAGGGTATGGTAGGTCAAGGCGTTCAGCTTATCCGGTCGGTTCAATCTGATAATTGCCGCATTGCCCCGCACCTCATACTCAATGTCGGTATAGCTCACAGGTTCATCCTCATGCCACAGAGGTAAACCTGATTTTCACCCGATATCTTGTCTCGCCGGTCCGCCGCCTCAAGTATCGCATCCCGATCTGCGACCTCCAGGTCAATCCCTCCGAGGCCTTCCGGCCTGCCGTCAGTACAACTGACAAATCTGACCGTGGCATTTTCCAACGGCAGCACGAAAGCGCCATCACTGATCTCAATGTCTGTTTCGGCCACCTCGCTCCACCGTCTGGCCACATCTTCAGGGTCATCACACTGCACCTCGGCTGCAGTGATACCCGTGACTCTCTCCAAACGTTGTCCCGCCTGCCAATCAGGCCCTGCAGGATGCCAGGGTCCGTCTCGCTCCAGGGCAGCTGACCCCAGTTGCTGATCGATCTCAAAAAACGTGCCACCCGTATCACGAGGATGCAGTTGCATGTTGATGAACTGCTCCGAACTCGTATCGTGGACAATTCGTATACCGAGATCGTTAACCCTCTGCCGTCTGGGCGGGTGGTCATCACATTGTGTAATGACCATGTAGCCGCCATCCCCACCACGACGGTCAAGATAGCGACCGCCAGCCGTGTTGTCCTGGATAGGGGCGACGACCTCCAGCAACTGGTTCCCGATAGGAAACAGTGCATTCTCCAGACCGAAATAGTCGATATGGGGATCACGATAGCAGACTGCTATTCCCAGGATATCGATCAGATCGTCCTCCACCGGCTTCAGCTCAGCGGCAACCCCCGCTATCTGTCTCAGACGTAACCACATAAACCCTCCTTTTGTACAGGTGACAAATTCCCAACACTCACCGATACTACCATCGTGAACAGAGAAAATATCGCTATCGTCGGCGCGGGTATCTGCGGGCTCTGTACCGCTTTAGCCCTCAGTAGCAAGGGCCACAAGGTCACTATTTACGAGCGGGACATACCACCTCCTGAGGGTGGGGCTGAAGAGGCCTTCTTTGACTGGAAACGGCGCGGCGCCGCCCAGTTCCGTCATCCCCATGCGTTCCTGGCTGTTATGTGTAACCTTCTGCATAGCCATTATCCGGACCTTGTTGAACAATTCTGGTCGGCCGGCGCCCGCAAGCTGTCTTTCCGGGAAATGCTGCCGCCCGAGCTCGCGGCATCCTACACCCCTGAACCCGGTGACGAGCAGCTTTGGTTGTTGCTGTGTCGACGCGCCACCATGGAGACACTGCTTCGTCGTTACGTGGCACAAAGCCATGACGTAGTCATTGAAAACAACACCAGTGTGATAGCGATAAGGACCGGCAACATGGCCGGCACCCATGCGATCACCGGCTTGCAGCTGAGGACGAGTAACGGGGACATCAAAACAGTGCACCCTGACCTGGTGGTCGACGCCAGCGGTCGAACTTCCAAGTTCCCAGGCTGGTTCACCAAACTCGGCATCAATATTGAAACAGAAGACAATGACGCAGACATCGTCTACTACACTCGTCACTATCGCCTGCACCCAGGGGAATCTGAGCCCCCTCGCCACGGTCAGGCACGGTCTACTGGCGATCTGGGATATCTCAAGTACGGTATCTTCCCCGGTGATAACGGCCATTTTTCTACTATCATCTGTCTGCCAAATCACGAAAAGGAACTGAAAGAAGCGGTCAAGC
The DNA here is from genome assembly GCA_964220205.1 of Candidatus Allofontibacter communis. GTDB lineage: Bacteria > Pseudomonadota > Gammaproteobacteria > Pseudomonadales > Azotimanducaceae > UBA9659. Next base: position 4,665 of record CAXPUI010000416.1, read on the forward strand.
AGAACGACCAGTTCCAGTCAATCTGTATGTCCATACCCGGGGTCGAACCATGGATCAATCCAGCGAAGGCGACACCGACAACGAACGCCTTCGGTTTTGGTGACATCCATGCTGTCTGGCGCCATTTTGTCAAGGAGGGTAAGCCTCAGGTCCTGAATTACTTTGCCGTGGGGGACGCTGCAGTGCGCACCAACCCTCTCTATGGCAGGGGCTGCAGTACAGGTATTCTGCACGCCCATCTGCTCGCGGATCTGCTGGAGGAAATTACTGATCCCGGCGAGCGTGCGATTGAATTTGATCGCCGCACGGAAATAGCGCTGCGACCCATATTCAACACCAGCCTCAATGATGACAAGCGTGGTATTCGAAGAGCGAGGGCCGTCTTTGAAGACAAGGAACTGGACGAATCGGGATCAATAAAAAGCTGGTTCAAGGCAGCCTTCCTTGATGCCGTTACTGCCGCATCCAGGGAACATGTGCACGTCATTCGCGGGGCCATGAAGACCTTCAATCTGATGGAAAAACCAGGCGAGTTCCTGAAAGACAGACGTATTCAATGGACTGTGTTGCGTTATCTCTTCAGAGGACGCAAACGCAACGCTGGAACCCGACTGCAACTCGGACCAACCCGGAAAGAAATGCTGGAGAAAGTCGCAGCGACGAAGCAACTGGACGCTGCCTGAGTTTGAGCTGAACGCTTTTGCGGGAGACTACTGGCCTCATTCCATGATGTTCGAGGATCCGGTCATCGCAGATGTTGATGACTGAAGCAGAGATGTTCTTGTCGACTGTTCTTGTCAACTAGCCGGTCGAAGAGCCTCTCAACAGCGCAGGATTCGCACCCGGAAGACGGCTCGTACCAACGCCATTCACATACGCGCCAGCCCTTGACCGGCGCTAGACCAGAGCCTGGCGCATCTCAGAACCGACTCTCCGGTATCCATATTTTTCGTAAAAGGCCTGGTTGTGTTCAGTACTGGCAACCAGATACAGCCCCGATTCTTTACAACCGCGAGCTTTCGCCAGATCTACCGCAGACTGCACTAAGGCCCCTCCTGCCTTCAGGCCTCTTGCAGCCGGATCAACAATCAGCTCCTCAAGTTGACTGTATTCACCGCCATAACGCATCGCCAGGTTAAATGAAATACTGATCATGCCAACTATCTCATCGTCATGTTCAGCAACCAACACA
>CAXPUI010000417.1:0-7354 GCA_964220205.1 Candidatus Allofontibacter communis
AACCTGTTTCGCAACGTCCGTCGAACTGTCCTGACATGCATGCTCGTGACCTCTTCACTGATTGTCCTGATTCTCACTGATGGCTTTGTCCTCGGGATGACAGACGTGATGATCAACGGTCTGACAAAAACGCTGGAGGGCGAAGCTCAGGTCAATCGTAAAGGCTTCCGGGACAATTTTGATGCTGAATACACGCTGGACGATCCAGACGCGATTGTTAACGAACTGGCCAACAGTACCATCGTCCAAAGCTACGCGCCTCGGGTCATGGTCGGCGGCATGCTTGCATCGTCCTACAACACTGTCGGTGGTTTCATATACGGCATTGACGCTCACAAGGAATTAGACGTCAGCAGAATTCGTGAGGCCGTCTACGAAGGCAGTTATCTGACCGGCAGAGATCGTGAATTATTGATTGGCAAGGGCATGGCCGAACTCCTGGAGGTTGAGATCGGCGACCGCATTATCCTGACCGCAGCGACAGTCGACGGGGGCGAGATCACGCAGGAGCTGTTTCGGGTCAGCGGCTTCTTCAAGTTCGGACCGAAAGAAATGGATGAGACGCTGGCTTTCATCAATCTCAACCAGGCACAGCAATTCCTTGGCTTAGACAACAGGGTGCACCAAATCACAATCCGCTTCCACGACCCGGCTGACGCCAACAAACCACTGGCGCTGTATGACAGGTTGACGACAGATGAAGTTGAGGCTCAGGGCTGGCTCAACCTGCAACCCGCCATGGGGCCCATTATCGAGATGAGCAGCTACGCCACTTCGGTCGTCGCGGTCATTATGTTCATGCTAACTTCATTCGGCGTGATCAACTCGATGTTCATGTCTATTTACGAGAGGATTTACGAGTTCGGTGTTGCCAAAGCTATTGGTACTCGACCCCGGCAGGTTATTCAATTGGTTCTGTACGAGGCCTTTCTACTGGCACTGCTCAGCTGCATAGTAGGCATCTTGGTTGCTTATGGACTGAGCGACTACTTCGCCACCGAAGGTCTTTATGTCGGTGCAGAATTTGAGATCGAGGGTGTCGCCTTCGAGGACAGGTTATACAGTCGCCTGGAGACTTATCAGTTTATCGATTTCCCCTTTTACGTCGCACTGTTGACCATGGTGGCTGCCTTGTATCCAGCGAATTTCGCTTCCCGCATTGTCCCCACACAGGCGTTACAGAGAGCACTTTAGGAACAACATCATGACCACAGTTATTGAAACCAAAAATCTGAATCGACGTTTCGGGAGTGGCGAAACGGAGGTCGTGGCTCTGGACAACGTCTCTATCGAGATAGAAGCAGGGGAGTTCACAGCGATTATTGGTCCTTCCGGTTCCGGCAAAACAACCCTGCTGCACCTGATCGGTGGCCTGGATAACCCCGACAGTGGCTCAGTTAACCTGTCCGGCTCCAACATAGCATCGATGACGGGCAATGAACTGTCGGATTTCAGGCGCGATCATATCGGTTTTATTTTCCAGGCGTACAACCTGATTCCCGTCCTCTCCGCCAAGGAGAACATCGAATATATTATGCTGCTACAGGGTGTCGCACCCGCAGAACGTCGTCAGCGTGTGAACGAAATGCTTGCCTTGGTTGGCCTCGAAGGTCTTGGCGATCGGCGGCCGGCTCAACTCTCAGGAGGTCAACAGCAGCGGGTCGCGGTCGCTCGAGCCATGGCATCAAATCCCGACATCATCCTGGCCGATGAACCGACGGCTAATCTTGACTCTATAACGGGGGTTAGTCTGCTCGAAGTCATGCGAGAACTGAATCAGACGCGCAACATGACTTTCGTTTTTTCCACCCATGATGACAAGATCATGGAAAGAGCAACCCGGCTGATCCATTTGAGTGATGGCAAGATCCAAGAAGACGAACGCAAATAGCCTTTTCACCTGGCTGTGGTTCGCTGTAATCCTGGCGAGCAACCCTGCTGGTGCAGACCAATATGCACATGAGGCCACGGATGTCAGCAGCTACATTTGTGTCGGTAGCTTTCGCTCAGAGGTAAAGGCCAACAATTTGTCGATGAGCCTGAATGTTGCCGGGTACGACGTTATTGTCAATTCAGCCGTGGTGAATGGCGCCAGCTACCACCGAGTGCTGATCGGACCGGTTCCCGAGGATACCGAGTTCCAGCAGGAATTCATGCAACGGCTGGCTACCCGAGGCATCAGAAATACCTGGGTATTGCGGGGCGTCCCAGAAAAGCCTGCTGGTCCGCCAGAGCAGGTCAAAAAACAACCCGCTGTCCAGGCGCCAATAGTAAAAACACCACCACGCACGGAACCACAAAGCAGGACCAGGCAGGCCAGCGACTATAACCCCGCGAGTCTGCAGACTGCACAGGCACCAATGCTGTTTAATTCGACTGGCGATGGAACGGGGACTGGTTTGCTGGCCCGCATGCCCGACCTCCATTTTTCGGGTTATGCCAAGTCCTTTGCCGTTATCCAGGACAGGCTCGACAATCCTCTGTTCTCAGCCGATACCGTTTATCAGTCGCAGAACAGTCTCAGGCTGATGCTCGAAGCCTTTGGTGAGCGAGCGGTCTGGCAACTGCACTATGAGGTCAGCCCTGTCATGATCTCGCGTCGCTTCGCATTCGACATACCCAGTTTCAACATCGTCGGTGATTCTTATCGTTTATCTGACATCGAGTCCTCACTCTCCTCTGAGGATGCAAAAACCCAGGTGTACCAGAACCTCGACCGATTTAATGTTCAACTTCAGCTGGATCAGGGCGACCTGACGATTGGCAGGCAGGCAATTGCATTTGGCTCTGCGCGGATCATTAATCCAACCGACGTTTTTCTGCCGTTCGACGTGCAGACCTTCAACACTGAATATCGCACGGGCGTCGATGCCATCCGCTTCCAGCGACCCATGGGTGAGCTCGGCGAGCTGGATGTCGGTATCGTCCTGGGTGATGGCGCTGACACAGAGACCTCTGCTGCTTTCATGCAGCTGCGAGGCAATGTTAACGGCAAAGACCTCCATTTCGCACTCATCGAATATTCCAGGCAGACGCTCGTGGGTGCAGGTCTTCAGACCGCACTGGGGAACTTCGGCTTCTGGTTAGAAGCCGCCAGCGTCAGCGGCGATGAAGACTTTGTCAGAGCATCGCTTGGACTCGACTACGCCTTCACTGAATTCACTTTCGGACAGGTTGAATACCACTACAACGGCGCAGGTAGTGATGATCCCAACGACTATATTGCGCTCGCCAGCAGTCATCCTTATCAACGGGGCGGCGTTTTCCTTTTCGGTGAACAGTACCTGATCCCCAGCCTCAGCATACAGTTATCACCTCTCTGGGTTGTCAGCACCATGGGGATCCTGAATCTCTCCGATGATTCCTCCTTTTTCTCGCTGTCTGCCGCTCACAACATCGCGGAAAATTTCTACATGGACTACGGTATCTACCTGTTCACCGGCGAAGACCTGGATATTTCGCCACTTGGAGTACCCGTGCTGGGCTCCGAATACGGTGCCAGTCCGGATATGTTCTACACCAGCATCCGCTACTACTTCTAACCACTTGCTCTGACCTCGCCAGACATAATAGGCTGGCGTATTCATTAACCAGGCAGAAAAGACTGTGAGTGATAATTACGTCGCGGGGAAAGTCATTATTGTTACCGGTGCAGCAGGTGGCTTTGGTCAACTGGTGTGCCAGAAAGCTGCGGCACTCGGCGGACAAATCATTGCCTGTGATATCAATGAAGCCGAACTGCAACAGACCGTTAGCGCTATCAATGACTCGGGAGGCACGGCCCTCGCGGTAGCAGCAGATGTCACCAGCCGCTCAGAAATGGCAGCCGTCGCAGACCAGGCTATTGATGCTTTTTCCAAAATTGACGTCATCGTTAACAATGCCGGCACCATGCCGCTCGCGTTCTATCGCGATCATGAGGCAGCAGCGGAGGCCTGGGACCGCTGCATTGATATCAATATCAAGGGTGTCCTGAACGGTATAACCACCGTACATGACCAAATGCTGAAACAAGGATACGGGCACGTAATCAACATCTCATCTATCTACGGTAACTACCCCACCGCGGGCGCAGCCGTTTACGGCGCAACCAAGGCTGCGGTGATTTTCCTCTCCGAATCACTGCGCATGGAATCCCAGGGGCGCATCAAGGTCACTACAATCCGTCCGACCGGTGTTCCTGAGACAGGTCTCGGTTCGGGCATCATTAACCCGGAAGCCGTCAGTGGTCTCCTCGGCGCGAATACGGCCGACTATATGAGCAAGTTCGAAGCGGCACAGGCCGGGCAATTACCCGAACGGATGCTGGACAGAAATGAGATTGAATACTTTGCACTGGATCCTGACTCCCTCTCAGAACAGATCGTGTACGTGATCAATCAGCCCTGGGGAGTCGCCATCAGCGACATGACGATCAGGGCCTCCGGCGACAGCTACGTCCTTTAACTCCCTCGCCCCCAAGGTTCTGGCTAGTCACGCGTCAGGCGATCGCGGATACCAGGCAGGCCACCGACATAACGGCCAACAGAACAAATGTGCCCTGGGCCCCAATCAGCCGGGGATAGTTAGGCGTCGCCTTGGTCCCGAGGCCGAAGGCATGTAAACACCGCAATACAAACAACAACAGACCACAGACATGCAGTCCTGCGGCAGGCAAACCCTGGATCTCCAGAACCAGCAACAAGACCAGCGCTATCGGTACGTTCTCGACGAAATTGGCTTGAACGCGCAGGGCCGCCTCAGCCCGCCATGCCGGCATCTGCGGCCGAAGACGGATGAAGAGAACAAAATTCGCGAGGACGACCGCAAGGAGACCGTGCAATCCCGCATATACCGCCGTTACGGGCAGGGGCCCTGAAAGCCCAATAAGCTCCATCACCAGAGACCCAGGGCAGCGATAAACACGCCCAGCAACAGCAGAGTGAGGCCAATAAACCGGTATTGCTCGATCCAGAAAATACCAAACGCTTCAGCTGAGCCGGGTTCCGCCTTCGGCAGACGTCCGGTCAACACTTGTGGGAACCCGGCAACCCAGAGACTCAACCCTCCCTGGAACACCAGGCCCAGGCCAACGACCGGTAACCAGAAATCAAACATAATCAGGGCTCAATGACGACGTCTTCAACGCCAAAAAACAGCATCACGCTATCAAGCTCAACAAAATTCTGTGCATCGCCTGCCTGGTCCTCCGTCATCTGCCTGGAAGCAACAGCCGACTCGGCGCTCTGCATATCAGGCCAGAATATTTCAGTAACGCCATCAAAGTCCGGTTCACCATGCTCATAAGCAGACTGCATTGGATGCGTCTGGCAATAGGCAAGCGCATGCTCTGTGAGAGCAGCGATCGGCCCATGGGTATGCCACCAGTAGGCCTGGAAGTCAGCTACCGCCAAATCAACTCGACGACGAAAAGGGTAAACCCCTTTAACATTGGGCCCTTTGAAAAACTGGGGCAACCGCATCACCACGCGGTGATCACCCGACACTGACGCCGCTACCCTGGTGGCACCTGAAAACAGAGAACTTAACGCCGCCGGGTCAAGGGAACCGGCTCCCGATTCATTGCCGAAATAAAACTCCGCACACCCAGAAAAAGGTGCATCACCCATTGCCCGGGTCTGGACATATCCAGCGATGTCAGGCAACAAGCCCCGGACCTCTTCGGCCGCAGCCTGTCCCGTCAATGCAAAAGGTACTTCACGACCTTCAAGCAACAAAAATATCTTGATCATCGATACCTCCGGCTAGCCTCCGCGCCTTTGCTTCTCGTGTTTCTCTTGTTTCTCGTGTTTCTTGTGTTTCCTTCGGGCTCTCTCATCGGCAACCTCCGTCATCACCCGAACTGGCTCTACACCACGTGCATCTGGTTCGATAAACCGATTAATGACCGTCTGGTTGGTTCTGTAAGTGCTGCCCTCAGGATCTCTCAGCAGCAGGAAGATATCAACCATGGAACGCCTTAAAGTCACATGATCAATGGTCTGTGGATCCGCAAATGCCATCAGCCAGTCAGACAAGCGAGCATTAATTTCAGGCTCCGAGAAGGTCAAACGCGGATCCAGAGATGCTGCCGACAACGCCAGCAGAACTTCCGTGTCCCTGCGACTTTTCGGCAAGCGACGCATCCTGCCGCCATTGAAGATGCGACGTAGAACACTGATGACCTCATCACGCGTCTGCGGTTTCTCTGAATGCATCTGCCAGGTACTAATCAAGCCCCTTGATCAGGGCTATATGACCTACCGATGCCGCAAATCGATGCCTGGCTAACAACTGATACTCATCAGAGTCATACCACGCATGAGCTTCATCCGAGTTTGGGAACTCAATCAGGACAGTCCTGGTATGAGGCCACTCCCCCTCCAGAATTTCCGGGGCCTCGTCAACCGACAGCATTCGACCCTGATAGCGTGAGAAAATATCAATAAACCCCGCTTCGTAGTCTGCGTACCTGTCTCGATCATGAATCTGAATCTGGGCCAGAATGTATACAGTCATCAGTAAAAACTCAGCAGTCTTGGGCCGGCAACATCATCCGATAGACCATCCCGCCCGTGGAACGCACAGTTGGTTGAAAAACGCTAAATGATGCCAGACCTGAAAGCGTTGCCTCTTAAAATGTGTTTCAGCTTCGATACACCGATAATCGAACCCTCTCTGGACAGAGTTTCTGCCAGGACGCCATCCGCAGAATAGATATTGAACAGTACCAGCGCGCCATCCGGACCGCCCTTTTCCATATGGACGTCACCTGGGTCCTTACAGGCATAATCGCCCGCTCGTCTGATGCGAGTTCCTTTCTCGGCACCCGATTCCAGGTCGATGTCCGTTACATGCAATTCACCCGCGAGCACCGTTGACGTCGTCCTCGCCGTGTGGCGATGAAAATGGCAGTAGCTGTCCGGCTCCCAACGGTAAAGCAGGTCAACGTGACCATCATCATAAGCCTGCAGAAGAGCTGACCAATAATTGATCGGGTAGTCAAATTCATCACCACCCGTGAAATGTTTCCACCTTAAGTCGGTGTGTTCCATAAGATTCATAGACGCTTCTCTCGGCTGAGTTAGCCGACCGGCAGAACCCCTCTATCAAGGGCACGACGGATCAGCTCTTTGGTAAACCTAATTCAAATCCTTATCACGATAATACCTGGTGCCCTGCAAGGTAACCTGCAGGGCAAGACCGTTCTCCGTGATCTGATAAAGGGACACACCATCTACTACCGTTGCAGCAAGATCAACAGAGGTTCCTTCATCGCCAACCTTGGCTGCGCCATCTCCCTGCCCTGAAAAGTCCCAACCCTGGCTCAGGAAATTCTCATAAGCCTGATCAGTATGGAAAATAAACACGACCC
>CAXPUI010000418.1:0-5393 GCA_964220205.1 Candidatus Allofontibacter communis
AAAAGGGCCAGTTCCTCCGGCTGAAGCCTGTCAGTTAACTTACCGACTATCGACGAGATATCATCACGGGTCTTCTCGACAGCCGCGCGAAACTTCCGGATTTCGACCTCGATATCATTGGCTTTACGTTCGGGAACCTTATGCAGTTCAGCCTCTGGATAGGTGACAACTGCCGTACCAAGGGCCACACCAGCCGCCCCTTGTGTACCTTCAAACCGTGCTGAATTCTTTCCACGGCCCTGTAACGCCAGCGCTCCTGTCGCTTCAGCATGGGCAATGACCCCGGCGAGTTGGGCAGACAGGGTTATAAGAAATGCCTCTTCACTCTCATCAAACCGACGGGTCTGCTGCTGCTGGACAATCAGCACACCCAGCAACACACGATGATGAATAATCGGAACCCCCAGAAACGCGTGGAAAGGTTCCTCCCCGATTTCCTCAAAGAATCGATTACGTGGATGATTCTGAGCGTCTTCAAGATTGATAGGCTCGGCTCTCTCACCAACATACCCCACCAGGCCCTCGTCTAGCCCCAGCGTTACCTTGCCGACTGCCTCAGGATTCAGTCCTCGCGTTGCCATAAAGACATAACGCTGGGTCTCTTCGTCTTTCAGATAGACACTGCAGACCTCCGTCTGCATAGCGCTGTGCACCCGCTCGACGATAATCTCGAGCACAGCCTGGAGATCTCCAGCACCGCTGACCTCCTGCATCACACGACGAAGTACATCTAACATTCAGGTGGGACCTCAGGTTGGAAAGCAACGGGACAGATAGGGCGCGAGCTCTTTTAGCGCTCGACGGTAAACATCCTGTTTGAAGGACACTACCTGCCCCAGCGGATACCAATAGCTCACCCACTGCCAGCGATCAAATTCCGGAGCCTCGCTGTGCAGAAACGACACCGCGTCATCTTCTGCCAGCATTTTAAGCAAGAACCACTTCTGCTTCTGTCCGATAAACGGGGATTTGCTGTCTCGCAATAATCGCTTCGGTAATTTGTATCTCAACCAACCCTTTGTCGTACCAACAATCTGAACCTGCGCATCGGTCAGGCCAATTTCCTCATGCAATTCCCGGTAAAGGGCCTGCTCCGGAGACTCAGCTGACCGGATTCCTCCCTGCGGAAACTGCCAGGCCTCTTGGCCAATACGCTTTGCCCAAAGAACCCTGCCATCTGCGTTGGCGACGATAATGCCTACATTGGGTCGGTATCCATCTCCATCTATCAAGTACCATAACCTCAATCAATATTGGTCACCATTGTGCTTGAATCGAAAAGATTCAGCAAACAACACATACAGGCTACACTGAGCTTTTCCGTACCCGACTGATCTGATGGCTTTAGCGATTTTCGACCTGGATGAAACCCTGATCTCCACGGACAGTGACCACGAATGGGGTCAGTACGTCGCTGACGCAGGACTCGTAGACGCAGTAGTCCACCGACAGCGGAATGACGAGTTTTACGAGCAGTACAGGGTGGGAAAGCTCGATATCAACGCCTACCTGGCATTCACGTGCAGTGTTCTCACCCGACATCCGCTGGATCTTCTGCACCAGCACCGCGCCGAGTTCGTGGAATCACGTATTAAACCTAAAGTCCTGCCAAGGGCCATCGATCTCGTCAACAGTCATCGCGACCAAGGCAACTATGTCATGGTTATTACCTCGACTATCGAATTCATCACCCGGCCCATTGTCGATCTGTTCGGCATTGAAACCCTGCTGGCGCCCATGCCTGAGTTCGCTGACGGTCGCTACACAGGCGCAATAGCGGGCGTACCCGCCTTTGGAGCTGGAAAAGTAACCCGTCTCAAGAGCTGGCTGAAAGATTCCGATCACGATCTTGGGGGCAGTTTCTTTTATTCGGATTCACACAATGACCTGCCGTTATTGAAGCAGGTCGATCATCCCGTCGCCGTGGACCCGGACCCCATTCTCAAACAGGAAGCTGCCAAAAACCGATGGTCTGTCGTGTCATTACGTTAATCCGCTCCCTTTTCCCAGGCTTGTTCGATAAGACAGATATCCCGACCGCACATGAGCAGGTGATCCCTGGCCCATAGAACCGGAATTCCCGGATATCATTGACGGCTATGCTGACGGGCAAAGCCTCCGTTCTCAACCAACTAAAGCGCCAGCTTCAGGTCAAGCTCTCTGGCTGCCTTGACATCATCGAGACGTCTGACAGGCAGAGTATGCGGAGCTGTCGTGACCACTTCAGGTTGGTTTCTCGCCTCGGCCAGAATGTCCGCCATCGCACTGACGAAACCATCTATGGTTTCCTTTCCTTCAGTCTCAGTCGGTTCAATGAGGAGACACTCGGGCACCAGCAGAGGAAAGTAGGTAGTCGGGGCATGATAACCATAATCCAACAGGCGTTTGGCGACATCCATCGCGGTCACTCCGAATTCCTTGGCTTCACCCGCTAAGGTCACAATAAATTCATGCGTTGCGCGACGATCGGGATAGGCTAGGTCATAGCCAGCTTTCTCCAACTCTGCAGCCATGTAGTTTGCATTCAGCGTTGCATATTCACCCACCCGATGTAGACCTTCCCGGCCTAACAAACGGGCATAGGCGTAGGCTCGCAGGAGGATCCCGGCATTGCCCATGAAGGTAGACAAATGGCCAATGGAATCCGGCAGATCTTCCCGGGTCAGCCAGCGATAAGAATCGTCCTCTACACCGACAACCGGTGTAGGGATGAACGGCTCCAGCCTCTTGCCGACGCCAACAGGACCTGACCCGGGCCCACCACCACCGTGGGGTGTCGCAAAGGTCTTGTGAAGATTCATGTGCAGCACATCGAATCCCATGTCGCCCGGTTTCACCTTCCCAAGAATAGCGTTGAGATTGGCACCATCGTAATAGAGAAGACCTCCCGCCTCATGAACCACGCTGGCGATCGTCTCAATCTGACGTTCAAAGACCCCACAGGTGGAAGGATTGGTCATCATCAAGCCTGCGGTCTCAGGACCCACTGCAGCTTTAAGGGCCTCCAGATCAACATCGCCATCTGAGGTAACCGCTATCTCCCTGGCCTTATAGCCGCACATCACCGCGGTGGCTGGATTAGTGCCATGTGCCGCCGACGGAATAAGGATTTCAGACCGTCCCGTATCACCCTGCTTTTCATGATAGGCCCGAATCATCGCAACACCGGCAAATTCACCCTGGGCCCCCGCCATGGGAGTCAGGGAAACAGCCTGCATACCAGTGACAGCCTTGAGATATTCCTGCAATTCAAACAGGCAGGCGAGGAATCCCTGGCTTCTGGATTCCGGCGCCAGAGGATGTCGGCCCAGAAAACCCGGGATACTCGCTGCACGATGAGCACCCCTGGGGTTGTATTTCATGGTGCAGGAACCAAGAGGATAGAATTCACCATCGATGGAGAAGTTCTTCTTCGACAAGTTCGTATAGTGTCTGACAACCTGTAATTCCGACACTGCGGGCAGCCCGATCCCGCTGTCGCGGCGTAATCCCTCAGGCAGATTTTCCAGTTCTTCGTCAGTAGCCTCGTATTGTGCTCCTGCACTTCGGCCAGGGCTTGATTGATCAAAAATCAGCATCCGATTCGCTCCAGCGTCGACGTTAAACAATCTGTAAAGTGGGCGATGTCGGCACTGGTTTTCGTTTCGGTCACGTTAACCAGAATAGCATCGGCCATATCTTCACCCATCACCTCAAGGCCAAGGCCAGCGAGAATTCCCTCCTGCAACATACCTTGGAGGACAAGCTCTGAATGACAGGGCATCCGAAGCACAGCCTCGTGAAATACCGGCCCCGGAAAGGCAAGACTGACACCCTCGATCCGTGTCGCACTTTGTATCAACTCCTGGATACCGGAATGGCATCGCGCTGCCACTGATCGAAGTCCTGCATCGCCGAGCAGACTCAGATAAATACTCGCCGCTGTCACCAGCAACCCCTGGTTCGTACAGATGTTCGAGGTGGCTTTACCTCGTCTTATGTGCTGCTCTCGAGCCTGGAGCGTCAGGGCAAAACCATCTTTGCCATCAAGATCCGACGTCCTGCCGATAATTCTACCGGGCATCTGTCGGACAATACTCTGCCGGCAACACATGATGCCGAGGTAAGGACCACCGGACGCTAGCGGTATACCCAAAGGCTGGCCTTCGGCCACGGCGATATCCACACCCTGATCACCCCATGCACCCGGGGGCTTCAGCAACGCTAGAGCGATGGGATTCACGATGCCTATCACCAGGGCCCCAGCCGCATGTGCGCGATCGGTCAAGCGGTTAACGTCATTCAGGCCACCAAAGAAGTTCGGGCAGGCAATCACCAGGGCAGCGACATCTTCAATATCGATATCCGGGTCAATCATCCACGTCTGGCTGTTGTAAGGAACTGAATCCAGGAGGATCCCCTGGTTACCAACAATTACCTGGCAGGCCTCCACGTACCGGGGGTTCACATCGCCCGCAACCAGGACACGACGAGTTTTGATTTTTTTGTTCGCACGGACCGCCATAAGCACTGCTTCTGCGAGCGCCGTTGCCCCATCGTAGACAGACGCATTCGCGACATCCATCTGCATCAGGCGCGTAATCATAGTCTGGAACTCATAGATCAGTTGCAACGTTCCCTGACTCGCTTCTGCCTGATAGGGCGTATAAGCGGTCATGAACTCCCCCCGACCGACAAGATCCCAGACAGCCGCGGGGATATGGTGCTCGTAGGCACCCGCACCGAGGAAGCACAGGTCCACCTCATCCTGTCGAGCCCTTTCATTCATCAAACGCATCATCGCCATCTCGCTCACGCCCTGCGGGACCTGATCAAGATCACCTGATAACAAACGATCCGGGATTTCATCAAAGAGATCGGCTATGGAGGTCACGCCGATCGCTTCCAGCATCGCCTGTTCATCTGCCGGAGTATGCGGGATAAAGGGCATAACTAGCCGTCCGCCTCACATATCTGCTGGTATTCCTGGGCTGTCAGCAAAGCATCGGCATCAGCGACGTTATCCACCGCAATCGTGAAGAACCAACCCTCTCCATAGGGCGATTCGTTGACGAGCTCGGGGCTGTCCTCGAGTGCCTGGTTAACTGCTACCACGCTTCCTGCCAAGGGTGCATAAATATCAGAGGCCGCCTTAACCGACTCGACCACGGCGATTTCATCCCCTTTACCAACGGTCGCACCAATATCAGGCAACTCGACATACACCACGTCACCCAGTGCATCCTGGGCATGGTCGCTAATGCATACAACCGCTTGACCATCGTCCAGCCTGACCCATTCATGGGTTTCCACATACCTGATTTCATTCGGAAAATCTGCCATTTACCTGCTCCCTGTTAATCGATTCGGGGGTGTCTAGTCGATTAATTGCTTGTATATCGACCTGCCACGCC
>CAXPUI010000419.1:0-3310 GCA_964220205.1 Candidatus Allofontibacter communis
GTCTTTAGGTGTGACGTCAGAAAGTACATTAATGGTCGGAGACGGGGCGTTGGATATGCGCGTGGGCAAACAATTGGGCCTTTATTGCGTGGGTGTCCTCTCTGGTTCGGGAGGCCGTGATGATTTGCAGCTTGCGGGGGCGGATGTCGTTATCGCGGACTGTCTTGATCTGACCCGATGACTCTGAGGGTTTCTGATCGTATTCTCGTCTCAGCGCTTTCTCAGTTTTATGAGATAGTTTTTTTTCGCTATCCATAAGAATTTGTTCCATACGAGATTGGGTATTCAGTCTTATAGACCGGATTTGAGTTTTTAAAATATTTTGTAGATCAGACCTAATCAAATTTTCTGAATACATTTCCGAATAAATGTTCGAAGAACTAAGAATTGAGTCAGCTCTGGTGAGGGGCGAGGTGGCCGCTAATGCAACAGCGACTATCAAAAGCTTAAGCATATCTTTATACCTTGAGTGTAAATGCCCGTTAAATAGCAAGTCTCGTGCCAGTATCGCAAAGCCAGCCAGTGCCCATTTTTAGAGGGCTTGGTTAAGAGAAGATAATTTCAGAGATGAATTAGCAAAGCTTTTGCACCTCTTCAATGCGTAGCGCACCGTTAGGAGTCATAACTAAGATTTTTAAGAGGGCCTATCTACCTTCAACTTATTTCCTGCCACGAGCTTTTCGACTGCGCTCGCTTTAAGTTGTGTTACATAGCTCTCTTCCGGATATGGAAAAACGAATGACCCAGGGAATCAGCGTTCCTCCGCTAGCAGGTCCGCTTTTGTAGAATGATCAGATTGACAATTACACACCCATGGGACGCGACAATAGTCGTCACGCGGAGGATCTTATGAATCAGCAACACCCTTGGAAACGGACCTTTGTTTCACTGGATACACCCACGGCTGCCAGGAACGGTGCAGGTTTTTATCCGTCTCAGGGGGTTTACCATGAACCCGCCGATGGCAGCGCGAAAACGGCGTTTATCGCGACTCACTACAACGTCGATTTTTCTGAGCACTACCTCGGCGAATACATGGCGAAGCGAGGCTATGGATTCCTGGGCTGGAACACCCGCTTCCGGGGTAACGAAGGTTTCTTTCTGCTCGAACATGCCCTGATCGATATCGGTGAAGGAGTCAGGTGGCTGAGGGAAGAAGCCTGTGTTGAAAAGGTTGTCATCCTCGGCAACTCAGGTGGTGGCTCACTCATGGGGGCATACCAGTCCCAGGGGAAAGGGGTCACCATGACGGCGACGCCGGGCATGAAAATTCCGGACGCGTTGAATGAGATTGAACCTGCAGACTAGTACGTTTCATTGTGCGCTCACGGGGGGCGACCGGAGGTGCTGACGGCCTGGTTTGATCCCTCGATTACTGATGAGAGTGATCCAACGAGTATTGATTCCGACCTCAATATGTTTGATGAAAGGAACGGGCCTCCTTATTCGGAAGAATTTATCGACAAGTACCGGCAAGCGCAGGTCGCCCGTAATTACCGGATCACCGCCTGGTGCCATGACGAACTGGAGAGAATCGGTAAGCTGGGCATGCGAGATCGTGCCTTTCCGATGTATCGTACCTGGGCGGACCTGCGGTTGATGGACCCCACGATTGACCCGAACGATCGTAAACCGAGGTGGTGTTATGCCGGTGATCCAAAGGCGGCTAATTTCTCTCCTCGAGGGATTGGGCTGGTGAACACACTGAGGACGTGGCTCTCGATGTGGAGTCTCGAAGAGTCTTTCTGCCAGGGCGAACCTCATCTCAAACGGATCGATGAGCCGGCGCTGGTCATACAGAGCATGGGAGATACCGGCGTCTTCCCCAGTGATGCCCACGCGATTCACGATTCGCTGGCTTCGGAAGACAAGGAATTACATTTTGTAACGGGCGATCATTACCTTGAAACACCCGGTGATGCGCGCGATGCTGTTGCCGACCTGATTGCCGACTGGCTGCAAAGAAAAGGAGGGTAGTATGGCTCTGCCGCTGATGCCGACATCGCTCGTGGGAAGCTATGCACAGCCGGACTGGTTGATTGACAAGACCAGGCTGGGGCAGCGCCTGCCGCCCCGGGTCATCCTCCATGAACTCTGGCGAGTGCCCGAAGCGCATCTCCTCGAAGCACAGAATGACGCGACTATCATTGCGCTGGATGACCAGCATCGAGCCGGTGTGGATATCGTTACCGATGGTGAAATGCGCCGCGAGAGTTATTCCAACCGGTTCGCCAATGCGCTTGACGGTGTTGATCTCAACTCCCCAGGCGAGTCGCTGGATCGAACGGGCAAAATGGTGCCTGTGCCCAGGGTTGTCAGTGAGATCAGGCGGCGTGAACCGGTCGAGGCCCCTTTTGTCGAATTCCTGAAGGCCCATACAGACAGGCCGATCAAGATAACGCTACCGGGGCCTTTCACCATGGCCCAGCAGGCGCAGAACGATTTCTACCGTGATGAAGCCGATCTCGCGATGGCCTATGCAACGGCTGTGAACGAGGAGGTACGCGACTTGTTTGCGGCAGGGGTTGATATTGTTCAGCTTGACGAACCCTATGTGCAGGCAAGACCGGAGGCCGCCAGAGAGTCTGCGGTAGCGTCAATTGACCGGGCACTTGAGGGTGCGACGGGCAGTACAGTGCTGCATGTTTGTTTTGGCTACGGTAAGCATGTTGGCAATAAACCGGACGGCTATGCCTTTCTTTCGGAGCTTGATCACTGCGTGGCTGATGAGGTGTCGATTGAATGCGCGCAGCCACGGTTGAAGATGGAGCTGGTGCAGTGCTTGCCGTCCAAAAAGATTCATGTCGGTGTCATTGACCTGAGGGATACGACGGTTGAAACACCGAAACTTGTAGCGGAACGCATAGAAGCTGCCCTAGCGTATTTGCCAGTGGAGCGATTGGTTGTCGCTCCTGACTGCGGCATGAAGTATCTGCATCGTGATGTGGCCATTGCCAAGCTCACCAGTATGGTGAAGGGACGAGACTTGGTTCTTTCAAGCTGAGTTGTCTCGAACAGTTCTTCTGGCAGACGACTGCAGATGTCAAGGAAACTGATCATGTAACCGGGTCGACTTGATGATGTCCTCATTCAGCCGAAGCAGGCTGTAGCGCGTGAGCAGTCTTTGTCTACCTGCTGATTAAGGTGGGGTCTCTCTGCTTACGGTGTTACCTTAGCCGTTCAATCGGCAGGTCTGACCTGACCTTTGAACACGGTTCCCCAAATGTGGATGTCGCGCCAGAGCACAGGATCCATCGTCAGCGGATTGGCTTCGAGGACCGCAAAGTCAGCGGACTTACCTACCTCAATC
>CAXPUI010000420.1:0-3408 GCA_964220205.1 Candidatus Allofontibacter communis
TGATATCGTCAGTCCGGTCATAAATATGGAATGTGTTGAAAGGATTTATCTCTATTTCAAAACAGGCGTAACCATCGCGTTGCTTATCGGCATGGGCGTTGTAGTGGCTGCGTCGACCGTAGAGCTGGGTTATCAACTGATGAATGACCTGCTAAAGCCACTTGGATTGTTGATTGACCTGTCGTAACTTTACGATACGTTTGGCGTGTTCCTGCTGGTGCTCATCGCGATAGAACTCATGGGCTCTCTCTATATCTACTTGAAAGACGAGTCGCTGCACCTTGAAATCATG
The DNA here is from genome assembly GCA_964220205.1 of Candidatus Allofontibacter communis. Classification (GTDB taxonomy): domain Bacteria; phylum Pseudomonadota; class Gammaproteobacteria; order Pseudomonadales; family Azotimanducaceae; genus UBA9659. Next base: position 293 of record CAXPUI010000420.1, read on the forward strand.
TTTCTGGTAGCGATCACAGCAGTTACTCGAAAAATTGTCGTGCTGGATTCCGGTGAGACGGACGCCCTTTACCTGATGGGCCTTGCGTTACTCATAGCGGCTCTTTCATGGGGTTACATCGCAGTTGTGCGAGCGCACAAGAAAGAGAACTGAGAAGCCGCGAGTATCTCCTGGAAAGACCCTGGGGCAGAACCTTCGACAGAACCTTGTCCCTTTTGTGGCTAGCGTACACGGCCTGGTAATTCTCGCATCGCAGGTTCTATGCCCTGGGACCTTAGCCAGTCTCTGAGTGCATGGCCGGTTCCTGTTGGCCAGGCAACACAGTCTGCCGGTGCGACTAGCTTGTATCTGTCGAGTTCCTCGTTCAGCGTGATGCTGCCGGTTGCCTGGACGTGGTAGCCGATAATGATTTGATTGAGGCGCTCAAAGGGGTACACACCGATCAAAGTAGGCGGCGCTGCGTCTAGGTCGAGTTCCTCTTTTACCTCCCGAACGGCGCAATCAGCTGGATCCTCACGATGGTCAACGAAACCGGTGATGAGGCCATAGAAATCGCCTTGCCAGGCGCTGTTATGGGCGAAGACGATTTTGCCTTCGTACTCGACGACCATCGCTGCCACCGGTGTTGGGTTGTCGTAATGGACGAAGCCGCACCGTGCCTTACATTCAATACGGTCCTTGCGAGTTTCCGCTAAGGGGGAGGCGCACAGGGGGCAATACTTAAAGTTCATCATGGTTAAACAGCTTCAACGGAACCTCGACTATACAGTCAATGGATTGCTGGCTCTATGCAACTATTGCTTGAGGTTGGAAAGCAATCGCCTGCTGGGTTCGCCATGTCTCATGGAGTAGGGGGGGTTAACTTCGCGCGGCGACAGGCTCGACGCCAGTCACGTCTTCGATGATCATTTCAGCGATTTCATCGTCTGTCAGGCCGGCTTCCTGCGTCAGGATCTCGACGAGATGTTCACCAAGAAGCGGTGCCCGCTTGGCTGGTGGAACTTTGGCGTTGCGGAATCGATAAGGTTGGCCTGGATAGTGCTTGACGCCCAGTCCAGGCCGATCCTGGGCAATGAAGAAACGACGAGCCGCCAGCTGAGGGTTCTGGAGAAGCTCCGGTCCATTCAACACTGCGGCGGCGGCAACACCCCTGCTCTGCAGCAGGTGCCATAAAACGTGTTTTTCCTGTCCTCGAGTCCACTGGCTGATCCGCTCGTCGATCTCATCATGATTGGCCTGGCGTTGACTGAGAGTCCACGTCAGCCAGTCGGGCAGGTTCATGGTCTCGCACAGCGCAGACCAGGCATCGTCGTCCATGCAGGAAATCGCCAGCCAGCCGTCGCTGCACGGGTAGATACCTTGCGGCGCAAATTTTCGACTGCGATTTCCCTGACGGCCAGGCTCAACACCTGTCATTGAAAAGGCAGCGACTTCATCGCCCAGATATAGGTTGCAGGCTTCGATCTGGCTGAGGTCGATATGACAGCCCTGGCCCGTTCGTCTCAGTTGATGTAGCGCCGCCAGAACAATGACCGCTCCCATGACACCAGAGTACAGGTCACCACCCGTCATGCCGGTGAACAGAGGCTCTGAATCTGCATAGCCCGTCAGGGTGGAAATGCCTGACATCTGTTCTGTCGACATGCCGAAGGCCACATAATCACGCCAGGAAACATTGGCACCGAATCCTGATAGTGAAATCATCAGGAGATCGGGCTTCAGTGATTTGAGGACGTCGTAGTCCAGGCCAAATTCCGCCATCACCCGCGGCGTAAAATTCTCAATGACGATGTCCGCTTTTGCTGCAAGCGTCTTCACCGCTGCGACGCCACGTGGATCCTTGAGGTTGAGAGTCACGTCGCGTTTGTTACGGTTTATCCAGTTGAAGTAGGGCGAGGCCTCCCAACTGGGTAGCTCACCGTCCATTTGTGTGCCGCTGCCACGCCAGCCATCAATGCGTTGTAATGACTCCACCTTGATCACGTCAGCTCCAGCGTCGGCCAATATCTGAGAGACAGTGGGGCCTGCAAAAAACATGGACAGATCCAGCACGCGGAGGCCGTCGAGTGGTAACGGCTGGGAACCGGGGGCCGGGCTATTGGGCTTGCCTGTCTTCACGTCCGAAGGTGTCTTTGGTTCTCCGGGTTGATTTCGCATGGGTGCGGCAGCGGGTAACGGTGCGCTGGTAAAGGGAAGGCCCGGCACCGTGACACGGCTGCCATCAGAATGAACCAGTTCCTTAAAGAAAGCCCGCTCGACGTGTGGCTGCAATTTCAAAAGATCCGCCATACCCGGTACAAGACCAAACGGTACACGATGTTCCTGGGCTTCATGGAAGAGTGCTTCCGCAGTTCGTCCGGCCAGGGCATCCCGGAAGATTTCCCGGACGTCCTCGAGGCGTACATCAGGAGTTGTCCAGGACAACCCCTGATAATAGTCATCCAGGGCTACCTGTTCCTGGTCGAGAAATCGACAGAGCATCAGCCATTGCGCCAGGGTCAGGGCATTCAGACCGATGTGCCCGGTTTCCGTTGGTAACATGTAGCAGGCACCAGCACCTGAGCCGACACTCGAATACCGTTCAACCACCAGGTCACGGTACTCATAGATCAATGAAGGTATCTGTGCCCCGGCCAGAACGGCTTCCTGCACGCTGACATCGATATGTTCCCCGACACCGTGAGCGGATCGCCCGATGAACGCCAACAGGACCGCGGCTGCCGCGTACCCTCCCGCTAGGGTTTCCGAGACCTGGGCACCTGTCTGCAGCGGTTCTCTGCCGGGGACGCCACAAAGCTGGCTCCAGCCGCCAGCAGCGCAGGCAATCAGGTGATTTGATGCGTAACCGGAATGGGGGCCAAAGGAGCCGAAACCGGATATGGTACAGAGGATGATCGAGGCGTTGTATTCTGTCAGCCTGCCATAGTCCATGCCACGCTGTTCAAGTCCCTCGTGCGTATCTGAACTGACGACAATATCGAAATGGCTGACAAGTTTCTTGAAACGAGCCGGGTCGGCATCGAGATCAAGTACAAGCGATTCTTTCGAGGTATGGAAAAAACTGAATTCACTGCTGAAATCACCGGCACGAGGTTCATGTCGACTCATGGGATGTC
>CAXPUI010000421.1:0-2126 GCA_964220205.1 Candidatus Allofontibacter communis
GTCAATTGTAGACTACCGCATTCGCCTGGATAGCCAGAAGAATGTAGCCCTGGACACCAGCGGTTGGCAGGGAGTTAAAGAGCAGTTCAAGGCTCAGGGTTTTCAGGTTGATCGCTTCGAGCCATCAGTGGTGAATGGTTTTCATTTCGGACAGTTGATACAGGCGACCAAACCTGGATAAAACACGAAAAGAAATCAGGGCAAATTAGTCACGCACCGGTTTAACGGGCACCCTTCTCCCCGTGGAGACAATTTCCATCACAAAAAACCCGAGGGCGTTACGCGTGATTGTTATCTCGGGGCTGTCCAGGTCCGCTCGATAGTATCCCCGTTGCCTTTGCACCCATCGTTGACCGTTACTGAGTTTGAAAACAGTTTTACCTCTCCAGCCCTTGAATGCGCCGTCGATGCGATCACGGATGATAAAGTCTTCGCGCTTCGGTGGCGGCCATGCAGAAGAGCTATTCTCCGGTTGCTTTTGAATACCGGCGATCGGCCGCTCATCCACTTCAGCAGGTTCAACAACCTTTGCATTATTGACTTCAGCTTCAGACGGGTCACACCACGGTGAAGCGACCAGGTTTTCAAGTAGCTGGGCCTGCTGTGCATCACTTAACGGTGGCTGGATGCCAGCCACCGCAGCAAGCAGCATGCTCTCTAAAGTCTGTTTATCGCAGGGGCCCGCAAGACTGACTGTCGAGGCAAGACTGCCAGCGATTGAGAGCGCAAGAAAGCCAACTCGGGTGAAGCATTTCATCAACTGCCCTCAAGTGACGTCAGCAGGAAGTTACCCAATTGCACCATTCTCTTGATCTCTGCCTCCTCAGACACAAAGCCGTGTCCTTCTCGATCCTGGTAGCTAACCGTCGCCGGTCGACCGGCACTTTCTAACGCCTTTGCCATGAGACGTGTTTGAACCGGGGGTGCCCGTTCGTCATCAAGCCCTGCGGTCAAGAGTATCGGCACCTTGATGTTACTGGCGAAAGCCGCTGGCGAGCGCGAGGTCAGGTTTTCACGGTCTTCACCGATTACCCTGTTGAGGTAACGAACACCGCTTTTGCGTTCCGGTATATCTCCGGATTTGCGTAATTCCACGAGATCATAGACGCCGACGTGTCCGGCAGCACACTGGTAGAGATCAGGCTCAAACGCCACACCAGCCAGCGCCGCATAGGCGCCGTAGCTGCCTCCGTAAATACAGATCTTCTTTGGATCCGCGATACCTTGATCGATGGCCCACAAGGTGGCATCAGTAACGTCATCCTGCATTGTACGCCCCCATGCCCCGTAGCCTGAGCGCATGAACTACATACCGAAGCCTCCAGAACCCCGAAAATTCACCTGGAGGACGTCAAACCCAATACTCGTGAGAAACTGAATTTCAGCCCTGTAACCCCATATATCAAAGGGGCCGTGGGGACCTCCGTGAATGTTCATCACCAGCCCCCGCGATTTTTCCTGCGTTGTCCGGCTCAAATGTCCATGCAGAGTAACACCATCTCTTGCTTGCATCACGACCGGTTCCATGCTGCCGCTGACTTCTGCCTGAGCAGCATAACTGTCATCAACGAGCTGCATTTTCCTGGTTTTAGTATCCAGCAGGTAAAATTTTCTGGGGGAGGCATCGCTACTGACTCGAACTATTGCCAACGCGTTGTCATCAGTAAGGCTGTTGAACGTGATGAACTGACCTGGAAAGGCAGCCACCATACTTCTGTGGACCTCCTCCAGTACCGGGTCTTGATTGAGATAGAGATATTCCGGTTTCGGATTGGCATAGAGAACGCGGGTCAGACCGCGGGTAGGCGAACCGTAGGCAGCGAGCGGATCAAAGACGGGATCCGTATGCAGGAGCGTTTTATTCAGTTGTTCATCGTCAACAGAAATCGCGTAAAGGCTCTGCACACTCGTTTCCGGGTGCGGCCACATGGCCAAAAATTCTCCGCTGTCCAGTTGACCCTCGATAGAAATTTCTTCGTCCCAATCCGGCGAAGAATAAACCAGGCTCCAGGAATCGCCTTGCGGCTCTCGGTAGTATAACTGCGGGTGATCGGTCTCCTTATCACTAGTCAAACAGAATCGTGGGCGCGCTTCCCGATCCAGCGTAAATTGGCAGAAGCGTACCG
>CAXPUI010000422.1:0-6073 GCA_964220205.1 Candidatus Allofontibacter communis
GCTTCGCGCCCGAGCCGGCGACACTACCTCCTCCCCCTTCAAGCATTCTGATCAGGGGCACCTTAAACTGGACGGCAAGTTCCTCTGCATAGACACTCTTACGGAGCCCCGCACCGTTCGGCGAGCCACCCTTGAGAGTGAAGTCCTCACCTCCAACCGCAACTCGACGACCATCAACGTCACCAAACCCTATGACATAATTTGCCGGGGTGAAGTCCGCAATCGCACCCGCACCGTCTTTTTCCGCGAAGCCCGCCCCTTCACCATGTTCTTCGAAGGAATCTTCCGATACCAGTTCCTCGATGCGTTCACGAATAGTCAACCGTCCCTTACCATGATGGTTGGCAATCGACTCTTCTCCACCCTGTTGTTTGGACAGATGGCGACGAAGTTCTATTTCTGATGCTTCTTTGTGCCAGCTCATTGGTTAATCTCTTCAGTTTCCGCAGCCTATCTTTATAACAATTCCTTCACCGATGGCAAATTTGCACAAATCATGCTCAGGTTGTCGTGCTATCAGAACACAACACTTTTGCCTCGAAAAGCTTGTCAAGTTAGAAATAGCGGCCCGATTCTGCTAAGTTTTCCCGTCGTTAGCAGTCGGCTCCTATCCGATAGATCAATTAACCCAATCTAATGAGGACACTATGCAGATCACGGTGCCCGCGGAAACGTGGAAAAACGAACGTCGTGTTGCGCTCATTCCGGAATCAGTCAAAAAACTCTGCCGAGCAGGCTTCAGTATCGCCCTGCAAAGCGGGGCTGGTGCCGGCGCGGGCTTCAGCTACACGGACTATGAAGAGGCTGGTGCCACTATCAGTGACGACCGCTCCTTTCTTCTGAGTTCCGGAGACATTGTACTGCGCGTAAGGAAACCCGCACCTGAGGAAGTTGGAGAACTGAAGCAAGGCGCTTTGCATATAAGCTATCTTGATCCCTATAACGAGGCGGATCTGGTCGATGCGATAGCCTCTCAGGGCATCACCGCAATCAGCATGGAGATGATCCCGCGAACAACACGAGCTCAAAAGATGGACGCTCTCAGTTCGCAGGCCAACCTGGCCGGTTATGTCATGGTGATCCAGGCTGCGCAGCAGCTTGACCGTATTCTCCCGATGATGATGACTCCTGCCGGCACATTGAGCCCTGCCAAAGTCTTCGTCATTGGTGCCGGCGTAGCGGGTCTGCAGGCAATCGCCACCGCGAAACGCCTTGGTGCAAGAGTCGAAGCATTTGACACAAGACCTGTTGTCGCCGAACAGGTGCAATCACTCGGTGCCAAGTTCGTCGAAATCGATCTGGGTGAAACCGGCCAGACCAAGGATGGCTACGCCCAGGAATTGACCAGTGAACAGTTGGAGATGCAGCGACAGGGCATGAAGCAAGTAATCAGCGAGTCAGATATCGTCATCACTACCGCTCAGGTGTTTGGCAGGCCCGCACCCAGGATCGTGACGGCAGATATGGTCGAGGCCATGAAACCAGGTGGGGTTATCGTTGACATGGCCGTCGACTCCGGGGGCAATGTCGAAGGATCGAAAGCCGACGAGACCGTCGAGATTGGCGGTGTTTCGATCTTGGGACTGTCCAATCTACCTGCCCAGGTATCGAAGGATGCGAGCCAGATGTATTCATCAAACCTTCTTAACCTGATTACTGAATACTGGAATGAAGAAGAGAAGGTACTGAACCTCGACTTGGATGACGACATCCTGCAAGGCTGCGTGATTACCCACGGCGGTGCCATCGTTAACGAAACTATCAAAAACCTGAGGGAGAGTTAAGATGGAAGTAGTATTCCTGACCTTTATTCTTGTTCTATCGATCTTTCTGGGCTTTGAGCTAATCTCAAAGGTACCAGCAACACTGCATACACCGCTGATGTCGGGTGCCAACGCCATATCCGGCATTACCCTCGCAGGGGCTTTCCTTGCGGCGGGCATGGTAGACAATCAAACGGGTACCTGGCTCGGTGCAGCCGCTGTGACGTTCGCAACCATAAACGTCGTGGGCGGTTACCTCGTGACGGACCGCATGCTTGGCATGTTTAAGAGCAAGAGCGAGGGGAACAAATGAATATCGAAATCATCGCACAGCTGTCCTATGTGATATCGGCAATCCTCTTTATCTTCGGATTAAAGATGCTCGGTTCCCCAGCGACCGCCCGTCGAGGCAATCTGCTTTCTTCGGTAGGTATGCTGATCGCCATCATCGCCGGCCTGACTGCCGAAGGTATCGTCTCTTATGAATACATAATCGGCGGCATCATTGTTGGCTCAATTATCGGTGCCCTCGCCGCAAGACTGGTCGCCATGACCTCTATGCCGGAAATGGTCGCCCTGTTTAATGGCTCCGGCGGTGCCGCCAGCCTATTGGTCGGTTGGGCAACGCTGTACACCGGCGAGATCAGCACATTCGCTGCCTTGGCCGTACTGATGGCCATCCTGATAGGTGGAATGACCTTTACAGGCAGCCTCATTGCCTACGGCAAACTTTCGGAAACAATCAACAGTGCCGCAGTTGTGTTCACTGGCCAGCAGGTCGTCAACAGCCTGATCCTGCTTGGCATCGTCACCTCCGGCTACATGATTGCGATCGACCCTGTTGCAGACTCTCAATGGCTCTACATCATGCTGGGTCTTGCGCTCATCTTCGGTGTCATGGCTGTCATCCCTATTGGCGGAGCCGATATGCCCGTCGTTATTTCGCTGCTGAACAGCTACTCAGGTCTTGCCGCCTGTGCTGCGGGTTTTGCCATCAACAACAACATTCTTATCGTTGCCGGCTCACTGGTCGGAGCCGCGGGCATCATCCTGACCAACATCATGTGCAAGGCCATGAACCGCTCTCTTGCGAATGTGCTTTTCAGCGGCTTTGGTGCTGTCAAGCAGGGTAAGGCCATCGAGGGCGAGGTGAAACCCATATCCGTCGAAGACGCCTACTACCTGTTCGAGGCGGCCAGTAATGTCTGCTTTGTCCCTGGTTACGGCATGGCCGTTGCACAGGCCCAGCACGTCGTGAAGGAACTCGGCGAAATCCTTGAAAACAACGGTGCCGAGGTGAGTTACGCCATCCACCCTGTAGCGGGGCGGATGCCAGGACATATGAACGTCCTGCTCGCAGAAGCAGACGTACCCTATGAGCAACTTGTAGAGATGGATGACATCAATCCGAGAATAGAAAACGTCGACATTGCTGTCGTGATCGGGGCCAACGACGTGGTTAACCCGAGCGCCCGGGAAGATGAGGACAGTCCAATCTACGGCATGCCGATTATCAACGTGGACAAAGCCAGAACGGTGTTCGTGCTGAAGCGATCAATGGCGTCAGGATTTTCCGGCGTCGATAATCCTCTTTTCTTTGGAGAAAACACTCGAATGCTGTTTGGCGATGCCAAAGAATCTATTTCCGGGGTTATATCCGAGTTCAGCTAGAACAGCTGTCGCTCCACAACGGTTCTCCTCACGTTTCACCGCACGTTATTTGTTCTGCTCTACGCAGGGCAAATAACGCGAGGTTTACCCAGGGAGACATTAACGAGCGTATTACCCGCCAGGCTGGCTCAGCCGCGTGCTCTCAGGTCGTCAAGCTGTCGACGATGTTTCTCAAAGTTCACAAGGCAAAGGACGAACGCTGCCAACAACGAACTCAGTCCCATGATGAGGAACTCCTGGCCTGTCGCCAGCATCGGTTCCACCTCACCATAAACACCTGCTCCTATGGACCTGGCCAGGTTACTCCAGGCCATATAAATGGCAAACTGCGTCGCTGCGACTTTCTCCCAGCAGATATTCATGTGCAGGGCAATAAAGCAGATGAATATAATCTGGCCAATAAAGCCGTCGCCTACTATCACCGCCAGTTGAAACCACTGCTCATCCCAGAGATCTGTTAAGAAGCTGACAGATAGGTGCAGGATCCCCATCAGTATGAGGGCAAGCAGAAGCAGCTTGCGACTCCCTGACCGGTCAATCAATGGCCCAAATGCGAGGCCAAACAAGGCTGAAAGAAATCCGACGATAGCGGCATAGTTGGAATAACTGTCACTGGAATAACCTAATTCGTTGACCGCTAGCACCGGCACCGCCGCCAGCCAGAAGCCTGCCTGGATTCGCCAGAAAAGGGCCATGAGTATCAACAGAATGCTCGCTGGCAGTATAAGGACCTTGAGCAGGTTCAGCATAATCGTGCGCCAGTCGCCGGCGTAACTGGTCTTCACCTGATCAATTGCGTCTCCGCGCGACCAGGGCAACAGTTTCTCTCCAAGACGTTCACGGACCGCGAGTCCCCAGGCAAAAATAAACGCGACGCCAACCGCCAGAAAAGCAGCAGCCCCCGTGATTCCGAAATTCACCAGCGCCAGTCCGCAGACTGCTGCCGAACCGCTGAATCCAGCTACCTGGCCAAAGGCCATAAACGCGTTAGCCTTGCCTCGCTCCTCTTCAGGAAGCACATCAATCGCCATTCCGTCAACGGCGACATCCTGAACTGCCGCAAACGAATTGACCATGAAGGCTATCCAGGTCAGTAAAACCAGGTTTTCCACGGGATCCGGCATCACGCCAAGCAGGCAGATGGACAATAACAGGCCTCCCTGGGCAGCGATGACCCAGGGCCGGCGTCGGCCCATGGGCAGATAAGCGAAGCGATCCATTAATGGCCCAGCAAGCAACTTGAATCCCCAGGGTAATCCTGAGATCGCCACAAAATAAGCAATCTGGCTGGCCGTTACGTCCTGTGCAGCCAACCACGCTGGAAGCGCGATGGAAATCAGTCCTATCGGTAGCCCCTGGGCAACATAAAAAAGTGTAAAGGAACCGATACGAAGCAGGCGGCTCTCGCTGAGATACAGTTTCACTGAGTGCTTCTTAACCGGGAAAAGGGTATCAAGGTATAGGTGCTGGCCTGATACTGGGCATAGGCAGGTTTATCTCTGCTCATCTTTCTTTCAATCATTGGAATGGTGATGAAGACAAAGAGTATGACCATGGCAGCGAAACCAATGCTCATCCAGCCGCCCAGAGACCCAGTCGCCGCATAACCAAAGAGGAGCATCGAGAGCCAAAAACCGATCTCGCCCAGATAGTTGGGATGCCTGCACCAGCTCCACAACCCGGTAGTCAATACCTCCTGCCTGGACTGCCGCTCCTCTCGGAAACGGTGCAGTTCAGCGTCCGCCTGGTACTCAAGCCATATGCTGCCAACCCCGACAAACAGAGCCAGCGCATCGAACCCGTTTAACTCACGTGAATCGCTTGTCAGTGCGAAATAGAGCGGGACACAACCAAGATACACCAGTATGGTTGGAATCAGGTGGATGCCAAGAAAGTTAACTGGTTGCCAGAATATCCCCGATTGGCTCTTCAGCTCGGCATAACGCCAATCCTGATGTGACAAACCATCCCAGGTGTAAAGAAAGTTACCCGTCAGACGCAATCCCCACGCACTCAATACTGACATGGCCAATATCTGTCGCCAGATATCTCCGCCCTCCGCGATCGCAAGAAAGTAGAGACCAATGAGAATCGGTATAAGACTCCAGTAGGGGTCGTAAAAACTGGAATTACCAAAGGCGATGCTGAAGCCAAATATCACCAAGGTTGCGACGACATCGGCAAGCAACACCTGCACGAGCACCGGATAGTCAGAGAAAAATGGTAAAGAAGCCAGGGCCAGGGCAATCGCCAGGACGTAACTCGTCATCATAAGCAGATAGGAACGGTTCATAAGGTCACGAATCGCTTGCGGTACTGATAAGGGGAAATCTCTGCCCAGCGCATGAAAGCCCGCCGAAAATTGGTCACCTCGCTGTAACCCAGGAGCTCAGCTATCTCCTGTATCGTTAAATTGGTGCTCCTGAGATACTCGGTCGCAAGCTCGCACCTGATCTCGTCCAGCAGCTTCTGGTAACTCGTCCCTAGTTCCTGCAACCGACGTCTGAGCGTTCGCGCCCCCAGGGAAAGACGCCGGGCAACAGAATCAAGTCTTGGAAACTCTCCGGGGTTACTGAGAAGAAGACGGTTGACACTGGAAATCAGGTCTTCACCGATACCCATTCGAGTCATGAGCCTTC